>JACMOF010000152.1 GCA_014378155.1 Caulobacter sp.
GTTCATCCATCGCACCAACGGGAACTTCAGCTTCCTGCATCTGTTCGCCGGCTGGACCCTGATCGCCCTGCCGATGGGGGTGTTCGCGGCCCGCAAGCACAATGTCCGCCTGCACGGCCGGACCATGACCGGCCTGTTCGTCGGCGGCCTGCTGATCGCCGGGGCCGCCGCCTTCCTGCCCGGTCGGCTGATGTGGCAGATGGTGTTCGGCTAGGGACGGTGCGCGCGCCACGCTTGCCACCCGGCCAAGGCAGGGCCTACGAACGGTCAAGCCACGCGCGGATCGCAGAAAAATGACGTCGCCAGTTCGAGCTCCTCGCGCCAAGACGGCCGGGCGCGGCCGGCCCTCCAAGGCCACCGGCCGGGACCTGAAGGAAACCATCCTCGACGCCGCCGAGGGGCTCTTCGCGCGACACGGCTTCCACGGGGTGACCATCCGCCAGGTGGCCGCAGAGGCCGGCGTCGACACCGCCCTGATCCACTATTATTTCGGCGCCAAGCGCGAGCTGTTCGACGCGGTGTTCTTGCGCCGGGCCGAAATCCTCAACACCGCCCGCGGCCTGTCGATGGACGCCTATGAGAGGGTTCATGCGGGCGATATGACCGTCGAGGGCGTGATCGAGGCCTTCATCGAACCGCTGCTGCGCATCTCGCAGGACGGCGGTCAGGGCTGGAAGAGCTATTTCGCCCTGGTGGCCCAGGTCAACAACACCCCGGCCTGGGGCGGCGAGACCATGGCGCGGTTCTTCGACCCCGTCGTCCACCGCCTGGTCGAAACCCTGAAGTTCGTTCGTCCGGACGCTGAATATCGCGACCTGTACTGGAGCTACCAGTTCCTGACCGGCTCGATGATGCTGGCCCTGTCGGAGACTGGCCGCATCGACTCGCTGTCCGAGGGGCAGTGCCATTCCAGCGACCTCGGCGCGGTACGCGCCCGGCTGTTCGCCTATTGCGCCGCCGGCTTCGAGGCGGTGATCGCGCGGGCGGCGAAGGCTTGATTTTCCGGAATAGACGCCGTTCGACGGAGCGCCACCGTTCCGCCCATTTCGGGCTACAAGAGCGCTGAGGAACGCGGAACCCTGACCATGAGCGGCGACGACCGGCACATCTTCCACGATCCCACCGGCAAGCGGGACCGGCGGATGCGTCTGATCCTGGGGATCGGCCTGTCGGCGCTGGCGGCGATCGTCGCGGCCTTCCTGGCCACCCTGGCCTTCGCCCCGCGCCTGCCGTCGGTGATCCTGCGGGACCCGCACATCCTGTCGTCGCTGCACAAGGAAACGGCCCATCGGCTGAAGCCCACCCTGGCCTGGCGCAAGGTTCCCCGCCCCGCCGCAGCGGCGGGGATCGGCCCGGCCCGGCCGATCAGCGTCGGCTTCTATGTCAGCTGGGACGAGGACTCCCGCGAGTCCCTGCGGCGCAATATCGACAAGCTGGACGTGGTGTCGCCCCAGTGGGTGGCGCTGAAGAACTCGGCCGGCGACGTGACAGTCGACGACGACCCGCAGGGCGTGGCGCGGATCGCCGCCGCGCCCAACCATCCTGCGGTGCTTCCCCTGGTCCACAACTCGGCCAATGCCAGCTTCAACGGCCCGCTAGCCGACGCCCTGTTGGCTGATCCCGCCGCCCGCCACAAGCTCGTGACCACCCTGGCCGATCTGGCGGTCAAGCGCGGCTATGGCGGCTATGTCTTCGACCTGGAGAACCTGGGGCCCAAGGGTCTGGCGAACTATCCCAAGCTGCTGGACGAGGCCCGCGCGGCCTTGAAGCCTCAGGGCCGCGAGGTGTGGGTCACCGCGCCGTTCGACGAGGAGGGCTGGCCGCTCAAGCGTCTGCAGGACGCCGCCGACACCCTGGTGCTGATGGCCTATGACCAGCACTACGCCTTCGGCGATCCGGGACCCAACGCCGGCCAGGACTGGTACGAGTCCGAACTGGCCAAGCGGTTCGCCAAGCTGGATCCCGCCCGCACGATCATGGCCCTGGGCGCCTATGGCTACGACTGGACCATCAAAAAGGATGGCAAGCCGGCGGCTGGTGGCGCGGTCACCTTCCACGAGGCCATGCGCAACGCCCAGGACGCCGGCGCGACCATCGACATGGACGACGACGCCCTGAACCCGACCTATGGCTATGAGGACGACGGCGGCGGCCAGCATGTCGTCTGGTTCCTGGACGCCACCACCCTGTTCAACGCGGTCAAGGTCACCGACCAGTGGCGACCGCGGGGCTACGGCCTGTGGCGGATGGGCATGGAGGATCCGGGTGTCTGGAGCGTGCTGGGCAAGCCCTATGGCCAGGTCTCGGCCGCAGGCCTGACCCGCATCCCGGCAGGTCAGAGCGTCGATTTCGACGGCGGCGGCGAGGTGCTGCGGGTCTCGGCCCTGCCCACGCCCGGCAAACGCACCCTGGAGTTCGATCCCGACACCGGCCTGATCTCCGGCCAGACCTACGACACCCTACCCAGTTCCTATGTGATCGAGCGCTACGGCCAGAAGCCCGGTCTGGTGGCCCTGACCTTCGATGACGGCCCCGACGGCCGCTGGACGCCGAAGATCCTCAAGGTCCTGAAGGACAAGAACGCCCCGGCCACCTTCTTCGTGATCGGCGAGAACATGCAGACGAGGCCCGATCTGGTGAAGCGCGAGGTCGCCGAGGGCCATGACGTGGGCAGCCACACCTGGACCCACCCCAATATCGGCGAGACGCCGATCGCCCAGACCGATGTCGAGCTGAACGCCACCCAGCGCCTGTTCGAGGTGATCACCGGCCGCTCGATGCGCCTGTTCCGCCCGCCGTTCTTCGGTGACGCCGAGCCTTCGACCCCGCACGAGGTGGCGCCGCTGGTGATCGCCCAGACCCTGGGCTATCTGGTCGTTGGCCTCCGCATCGACCCTGACGACTGGCAGAAGCCAACGCCCCAGACGATCATCGACCGCACCCTGGAGCGGCTCGACCATCCGGGCGACCGGCCGGGTCAGGTGGTGCTGCTGCACGACGCCGGCGGCGACCGGTCGCGGACCGTCGCGGCCCTGCCGGGCCTGATCGACGCCATCCGCGCCCGGGGCTACCGCCTGGTGACGGTCGGCGAACTGGCCGGGATGACGCCAGCCCAGGTCATGCCGGTCAGCGATCGCGACCCTGTGGCCCTGGCGCTGGACCGCGTCGGTTTTGGCCTGTTTCGCGGGGTGAAGGCGGGCTTGGCCGCCCTGTTCATCACCGCCATCGCCCTGGGCATGGCGCGGTTGGTGTTCCTGGCGGGACTGGCCCTGGTTCACCGCTCGACGCATCAAAGCCCGCAGAACCTCGATCCCGAAACCGGTCCGCTGGTCAGCGTGCTGATACCCTGTTTCAACGAGGAGAAGGTCATCGCCGCCTCGGTGGCGCGGATCCTGGAGTCGGAGTGGAAGAACCTCGAGGTGCTGGTGCTCGACGACGGCTCGTCCGACGCCACCGCCGACGAGGTGCGCAAGGCCCACGGCGACAATCCGCGCGTCACCCTGCTGAGCTTTCCGAACGGCGGCAAGGCGCGGGCGGTCAATCGCGGCCTGGCCGTCGCCAAGGGCGAGTATGTGGTGGCGCTGGACGCCGACACGCTGTTTCCGCCCAAGACCATCGGGCGCCTGGTGCGCTGGTTCCAGGATCCGACCATCGGAGCGGTGGCGGGCAACGCCATTGTCGGCAACCGGGTCAATACCGTCACCCGCTGGCAGGCCCTGGAATATGTCACCGCCCAGAACCTCGAACGCCGCGCCCTGGCGACCCTGGGCGCGGTGACGGTGGTGCCGGGCGCGGTCGGCGCCTGGCGCAAGAGCGTGCTGGACGACCTGGGCGGCTATCCCTCGGACACCCTGGCCGAGGACCAGGACCTGACCATCGCCTGTCAGCGCGCCGGCTGGAAGGTGGCCTTCGATCCCGCCGCCCAGGCCTTCACCGAGGCCCCCGACACCGTGGCGGGCCTGCTCAAGCAGCGCTTCCGCTGGTCGTTCGGCACTCTTCAGTGCGTGTGGAAGCATCGCGCGGCGCTGTTCAGCCCCAAGACACCCGCCTTGGGTTTTGTGGCCCTGCCGCAGATCTGGCTTTTCCAGATCCTGTTGGCCGTCGCCGCCCCCCTGGTTGATCTGGCGGTGGTCTGGGGGCTGATCTCCGGCCTGTATGGCGCCATCGCCCACCCGGTGGAATGGTCACCCGACGACACCATCCGGGGCCTGCTCTATTGGGCGGTGTTCATCCTGGTGGACCTATCGGCCGGGGCGCTGGGCATGGCGCTGGAGAAGCGCGCGCCCTGGGCCGACCTTCCGTACCTGCCCGTGCAGCGCTTCGGCTATCGCCAGCTGATGTACTATGTGGTGGTCAAGTCGGTGCTGACCGCCGCGCGGGGCGGCCGGGTCGGCTGGGGCAAGCTGGAGCGGCGGGGCTCGGCGACGGTGAAGGCCGGATGATGACAAGGTTTTCATTCGGTCAAGCTATTGGTAGCGGTACCTTTTATGCGGCGCCGCGGACCGGCCGGGCCTCCTGAAAAGCGGATGTTCGCCGAAAAGTCCAAGCCGTGTCGGGGTTGGACAAGGCCGGCCCACTTTTTCACATGAGCGGCCTAATCGGTCCGCGCGCGGTTGCGCCTGCCAAATAGCACTCCTATAACCCGGCCACATTTCAGAAGCCGTCGCCCCGAGACCGGTCCCTCATGAACATTCACGAACACCAAGCCAAAGCCGTCCTCGCGGAGTTCGGCGTCCCCGTTCCGCGCGGCTATCCCGCCTTCACCGTCGAGGAGGCTGTCGCCGCCGCTGAAAAGCTGGGTGGTTCGGTGTTTGTCGTCAAAAGCCAGATCCACGCCGGTGGCCGCGGCAAGGGCAAGTTCGAGGGCCTGGGCCCCGACGCCAAGGGCGGCGTTCGCGTCGTCAAGTCGGTGGAAGACGTCAAGACCAACGCCGCCGAGATGCTCGGTCGCGTGCTGGTGACCCACCAGACCGGCCCCAAGGGCAAGCAGGTCAACCGCCTCTACATCGAGGAGGGTGCGGCGATCGCCAAGGAATTCTACCTGTCGCTGCTGGTCGACCGCGAGACCTCGATGGTCTCGGTGGTCGCCTCCACCGAAGGCGGCATGGACATCGAGGACGTGGCCCACGCCACGCCTGAGAAGATCCACAGCTTCTCGATCGATCCGGCGACCGGCGTCTGGCCGACCCACGCGCGAGCCCTGGCCAAGGCCCTGGGGCTGAGCGGCGGTCTCGCCAAGGAAGCCGCCACCCTGCTCACCCAGCTCTATACGGCGTTCCTGGCCAAGGACATGGCCATGCTGGAGATCAACCCGCTGATCGTCACGGCGGATGACCACCTGAAGGTTCTGGACGCGAAGGTCTCGTTCGACGGCAACTCGCTGTTCCGCCACCCCGACATCCGCGCCCTGCGCGACGAGAGCGAAGAAGACCCCAAGGAA
>JACMOF010000153.1 GCA_014378155.1 Caulobacter sp.
GACAACATTTTCGCCAAGATCGTTCGGGGCGAGATCCCGGCGGTCAAGGTGTTCGAGGACGACCAGGTCCTGGCCTTCATGGACGTCTTTCCGCAGTCGCGCGGCCATGTGCTGGTGATTTCCAAGACCAGCCAGGCCCGCAACATCCTCGAGGCCGAGACCAAGACCCTGGGCCGGTTGATCGGCGCGGTGCAGAAGGTGACCCAGGCCGTGACCACGGCCCTGAAGCCCGACGGTGTGGTGGTCACCCAGTTCAACGGCGCGTCGGCCGGCCAGACCGTCTTCCACCTGCATTTCCACATCATTCCGCGCTACGACGGCGAGGCCCTGGGCCGGCACGGCGAGGGCATGGCCGATGTGGAGGATCTGAAGGCCGTGGCCGAGAAGATCTCGGCGGCGCTCTGACGGGATCGGCCGCTCGGCTAGGGGCCTAACTTGATAATCGCCGTAGCCAAGCCGACGATCGCCGTCACGCCTCCCATCAACGCGAAGCTTTGGAAGCGGAGCTTGTCGTTTAGGGCGGCCAGTATCTGGTTTTTGGTTATGGCCAGGTCCGCCTTCAAGGCTTGGCTGTCCATCCTGGTCGTGTGCGCCAATTCGGCGACGTCACCCTTCTTCGCCATATCTACGATGTCGGCCTTCGTCACCATGTTCGCGAGGTCAGCCTTGTTCGCCATGTCTGCGATGTCGGCCTTCGTCGCGATGTTCGCGAGGTCAGCCTTCGTCGCCATGTCGGCGATGTCCGTTTTGGTCGCCATGTTCGCGACATCGACCTTGGTCGCCAAGCAGCTAATGTCTGGAAAGTGCGCCGCCGACTGCACAAGCCCCACGATCGCTTCCGCCGCGCGCTCTTCCAGCCCCGCGTCACGGAGGCGTTTCGAGGCGGTGAGCGTGTCGAAAGCCGGGTTCACGAACTCAAGCTATCCGAGTGTTCCTGTTTTGTACAGTCTTCATTCGCGAGCTCAAAAGCAAAGAGGCCCGGATCGCTCCGGGCCTCTCGCTGTCGTTTTGCCTATTCGGCCAGGGCCGGTTCGGCCTCGTCCTCGTCGGCGACCTTGGAGCCCTTGGCGGGTTTCTCCGGATTGCTCTCGATCTCGAAGTCGATCTTGCTGTCCTTGAGCACCACCTTGACATGGCCCCCTCGGACCAGACGCCCGAACAGGATGTCGTCGGCCAGCGGCTTCTTGATGTGCTCCTGGATCACCCGGGCCAAGGGGCGGGCGCCGTAGAGCTCGTCGAAGCCGTTCTTGGCCAGCCAGTCAGCCGCGTCGTCGCTCAGCGAGATCGTTACGTTCCGGTCGGCCAGTTGGGCCTCCATCTGCATGACGAACTTCTGCACGACCATCCGGATGATCTCGGGCGTCAGCGGCTTGAAGGCCACCACGGCGTCGAGGCGGTTGCGGAATTCCGGGGTGAACAGGCGCTTGAGAGCGGCCTCTTCCTCGCCTTGCACCTTGTCGCGGCCGAAGCCGATCGATTGGCGCTGAGCATCCGAAGCGCCGGCATTAGTGGTCATGATCAGGATGACGTTCCTGAAATCGACTTTCTTGCCGTTGCTGTCGGTCAGCACCCCGTGGTCCATGACCTGGAGCAGGATGTTGTAGACGTCCTGGTGCGCCTTCTCGATCTCATCCAGCAGCACCACGGCGTGCGGGTGCTGGTCAACGGCGTCGGTCAGCTGACCGCCCTGATCGTAGCCGACATAGCCGGGGGGAGCCCCGATCAGCCGACTGACGGTGTGGCGTTCCATATATTCCGACATGTCGAAGCGGATCATCTCGATCCCGAGCGTCTGGGCGAGCTGCTTGGCCGCTTCGGTCTTGCCGACGCCGGTCGGGCCACTGAACAGATAGCTGCCGATCGGCTTTTCGGGATCGCGCAGACCCGCTCGAGCCAGTTTCATGGCCGACGACAGCTGCTTGATGGCCTCGTCCTGGCCGAACACGGTGCGCTTCAGGTCGGTTTCCAGCTCGCGCAGCGACTCGGTGTCGGACTTGGACACCGATTTCGGCGGGATGCGGGCGATCTTGGCCACGACGGCCTCGATCTCCTTGACGCCCAGGACCTTCTTGCGACGGCCCTCCGGCAGCAGCATCTGGCCGGCGCCCGCCTCGTCGATCACGTCGATCGCCTTGTCGGGTAGCTTGCGGTCGGTGATATACTTGGCCGACAGCTCCACCGCGACCTTCAGGGCCTCGTTGGTGTATTTCAGCTTGTGGAAGTCCTCGTAGTAGATCTTCAGGCCTTTGAGGATCTTGATGGTGTCTTCCACCGTCTGCTCGTTGACGTCGATCTTCTGGGAGCGGGGAACCAGTGCCCGCTCCTTCTCGAAGTGCTGGCGGAACTCCTTGTAGGTGGTCGAGCCCATGCAGCGCAGCGAGCCGGAGGCGAGGGCGGGCTTGAGCAGGTTGGAGGCGTCCATGGCCCCGCCCGAAGTAGCGCCCGCGCCGATCACCGTGTGGATCTCGTCGATGAACAGCACCGCGTTGGGATGGTTCTCCAGTTCCTTGACCACCTGCTTGACGCGTTCCTCGAAGTCGCCGCGATAGCGTGTGCCGGCCAGCAGCGCGCCCATGTCGAGCGAGAAGATGGTGGCGCCCGCCAGGACTTCCGGAACCTGCCCCGTGATGATCTTTCGGGCCAGGCCCTCGGCGATGGCGGTCTTACCGACGCCAGGTTCGCCCACCAGCAGCGGGTTGTTCTTGGTGCGCCGGCAGAGGATCTGGATCGCGCGTTCAACTTCATTGGCGCGGCCGATCAGCGGATCGACCTTGCCTTGCCGGGCCTTTTCGTTGAGGTCGACACAATAGGCTTCGAGGGCCTCGCCGCCGGTCTTGGCGTTGGGCTTCTCGACGTCTTCCTCGACCGTGGCGCCCTTGGCCGTCTTCGGCTCGGACGACCCGGCCTTCTTGGCGATGCCGTGGGCGATGAAGTTCACCGCGTCGTAGCGGGTCATGTCCTGCTCTTGCAGGAAGTAGGCGGCGTGGCTCTCGCGTTCCGAGAAGATCGCCACCAGCACATTGGCGCCGGTGACTTCCTCGCGACCGGAGGATTGGACGTGGATCACCGCGCGTTGGATCACGCGCTGGAAACCCGCGGTGGGCTTTGCATCGTCCTCGTCGTCGACGACCAGAGAGGCCAATTCGACATCGAGATAGTTGACGAGGCTCTTCTTCAGAGCATTGAGGTCGACATCGCAGGCTCGCATGACCCCGGCCGCGTCGTCGTCGTCGGTGAGCGACAGCAGCAGGTGTTCAAGCGTTGCGTACTCGTGCTTGCGCTGGTTGGCGTAAGCGACGGCGCGATGCAGGGATTCTTCGAGTGGGCGCGAAAAAGAGGGCAAGGGGAGGGCTCCTCAGTCCTTTTCCATGGTGCACTGCAGTGGGTGCTGATGCCTGCTTGCCGAGTCGATCACCTGGGCGACCTTGGTCTCGGCAACTTCGTAAGTGAAAACGCCGCAAACGCCGACGCCATGCTGATGAACATGCAGCATGATCCGGGTCGCATCTTCGCGCGACTTATTGAAAAAACGTTCAAGTACGTAAACGACGAACTCCATAGGTGTGTAGTCGTCGTTCAAGATCAATACGCGATACAGCGAAGGCTTCTGCGTCTTCGGCTTCACTTCCGTGATTACCGAAGAACCCGCGCCGTTGTTCTGTCCGCCTTGCTTTCGCTCGGCCATCGACCGCTTTCTCCCGGCGAGCCGAACCACCCGCCTTACATGGATTAGATATGGAAACGCGGCAGCATTGGAAGGGGCTGCCGCGCGGCTGCGCCGCTTTAACACAGGGGCGCCGCGCAAAACGGCTTCTCAGTTGGGATAGTGGCGACCCCGGCCGAAGGTCGCCGGTCGCGAGGAGCCGAAATGGGGGCGGGGTTTGGGGTGCGCAAGGGGCGAGAAGGCCGACTCAGTGAAGCTCGAAGGCCAAACGTGAAGGTTTGCGATCGCCGCATCGTCTGGCATGGAGAATTGAAGTCAGGAGTTCCCTAGCGTGACCGATCTTCGTACTCAGAAGCAGCGGATGCTGGCCGGCGATCTCTACAGTCCGATGGACCCGGAGATCATGGCCGACCACGAAACGGCGGTGGCCTGGATGGGGCGATACAACGCTCTGGACCTGCCGGTCGGTCGACGCCACGCCCTGTTGCGCGAACTGTTCGCCCATGTCGGCGACCACTGCAGCATCCGCCCACCGTTCCACTGCGACTACGGCTGCAACATCAGCATCGGCGAAGGCGCGTTCCTCAATTTCAACTGCGTGATCCTCGACGTGACCACCGTGACGATCGGGGCCAGGACAACGATCGGGCCGAACGTCCAGATCTACACCGCCGAGCATCCCCGCGATCCGGTGGAGCGTCTTACGGGCATCGAGTACTCAAAACCCGTGGTGATCGGCCAAAACGTCTGGATCGGGGGCGGGGCGATCATCCTGCCGGGGGTGACCATCGGCGACGACGCCATCATTGGCGCCGGCAGCGTGGTCACCCGCGACGTTTCGACCGGCGCGACGGTGGTGGGTAACCCGGCGCGGGTTCGCGGGTAGGGCGGCGCGGCGGGAGGGACACGATGAAGGCCTATCTGGTGCTCGACTTTTCCATTCGCGACGTCGCGGCGTTCATGCCCTACGTCGCCGCGATCCCAGCGTTCATTGACAAGCACGGCGGCCGATACGTCGTGCAGGGCGCCGAACCGACGGTCGTCGAAGGTGACTGGAGGCCCGAGCGAATGGTCATCCTCGAATTCCCTTCACGCGAGGCGGCCCAGGCCTTTCTCGACGACCCCGATGCCAAGTCGCTCTTCGCCTTGCGCCACGGCGCCACCGATGGCCGGCTGGTGCTGGTCGATGGGTGTGACTGAGGTCTCGGCTTCCTACACCTCGGCTTCGCCGGATGCGTGGATTACGGGGCGGCGTCGAACAGAGGCAGCGGCGTTTCCACTACCCTCACGGGGTCACCCAGCCGCACCAGGCCGCCGGTGATCACCCGCGCGGTGATTCCACCGTGTCCACGCACCGCGTTGTAGCCTCCGGGGCCGAGGATCTCTTCCATGCGGCTGCAGGGATGGCAGTCGCCGGTGTCTTCCAGCACGACCTCGCCAAGCTGGAAACGCCGGTTCTTCAGGGCGCGCAGGTTGATCCCCTCAACGACGATGTTGCGCCGCAGATGCTGGGGAGTGACGTCGTGACCCAGATAGCTGGCGATGGCCGCCAGGTCCTCGGCCTGGATCAGGGTGACCTGGCGCTTACCGCCCTTGCCGTCGGTGTTTGGTCGGCCGTTGTAGTGATCGCCGACTAACCCTGTCTCGCGGGTGATCTCCGCCGCGTCCAACGCGACCAACGGCGCGTGGCGCGCCGGTCGCGCGCCGAGCCACATCACGTGACCGGGCCGGATCGCGCCGGCCATCAGGCGGGCGAGGGGAGAGGCGGGGTTGAGGCCGCCGCTCACGCCCCGGTCCTCACGGCCCGGTCCTCACGCCTTCTCCACGAAGCTGTCGATCACCTTCTTGTCGCCGGCCTTGTCGAACGACACGCTGAGCTTGTTGCCCTCGACCGCAGTCACCTTGCCGTAGCCGAACTTGACGTGGAACACCCGGTCGCCCCGCTTGTGGTCGCTGGCCGCCGAACTGGCCGAGACCGCCACAAGCCGGCCCTCGCCCTCGATGGGCGCCGAGCGGGCGGCCGAGCCGCCGGCCCGCCAGGTCGGCGTGTTCTTCTCGCCGAAGCCCGACGTGCGCTCCTGCGCCCGCTTCCAGCCGGGGCTGTCATAGCTTCCGGCGCTGAAGGTGTTGGAGGGTTCGCCCCAGCGCGAGGCCCCGGTCTGCTGCATGCCTGGGCCGCCGCCGTAATAGCCGGTCTCGGACGCGGCATCGACGTGGGCCAGGGGCAGTTCGTCGACAAAGCGCGACGGCAGTTGGCTGGTCCAGCGGCCATAGACCTGGCGGTTGGCCACGAAGCTGATCCGCGCCTCCTCGCGGGCCCGGGTGATGCCCACATAGGCCAGGCGGCGCTCTTCCTCGAGGCCCTTCTCGCCCTTGTCGTCCATGCTGCGTTGGCTGGGGAAAACGCCTTCCTCCCAGCCGGGCAGGAAGACCAGCGGGAACTCCAGCCCCTTGGCCGAGTGCAGAGTCATGATCCAGACCGCGTCGTCGCCAGCGCCCTTGTCCAGGTCCATGACCAGCGACACGTGCTCAAGATAGGCCTCCAGCGTGTCGAAGGCGCTCATCGACTGGACAAGCTCCTTGAGGTTCTCCAACCGCGTCTGGCTGGTCGGACCCTTGTCCAGCCGCAGGGCGTCGGTATAGCCGCTCTCCTCCAGCACGGCCTCCAGCACCCGCTGGTGCGGCGTGGTGCTGGCCAGGGCGCGCCAACGGTCCAGGTCGCGCAGGAAATTGCTCAGGGCCGTGCGGGTGCGGGCCGGCAGGTCGTCGCTGCCGATGATGACCCGAGCGGCGTCAACCGTCGAAATGCCCTCCCGCCGGGCGATCTGCAGCAGCTTGGTCACCGAGGTGTCGCCGATGCCGCGCTTGGGGGTGTTGACGATTCGCTCGAAAGCCAGGTCGTCGTCGGGAGACTGGATCAGGCGCAGATAGGCGTGGGCGTCGCGGATCTCGGCCCGTTCGAAGAACCGCGGGCCGCCGACCACCTTGTAAGGGATCTGCAGCATCACGAAGCGCTCTTCGAAGGCCCGCATCTGGAACGAGGCGCGCACGAGGATGGCCATCTGGGCGTATTTTCGGCCCGCCTTCTTCGCGGTCTCGATCGCATCGGCGACCATCCGGCTCTCGGCCTCGCCGTCCCAGACGCCGCTGACCTTGACCTTTTCGCCGCCTTGGATTTCGGTCCACAGCGTCTTGCCCAGCCGGCTCTTGTTGGTGTTGATCAGGCCGGCCGCCGCCGCCAGGATGTGTTCGGTGGAGCGGTAGTTGCGCTCCAGCTTGACCACCTTGGCGCCCGGGAAGTCGCGCTCGAAGCGCAGGATGTTGTCGACCTCGGCCCCGCGCCAGCCATAGATCGACTGGTCGTCATCGCCCACGCAGCAGACGTTCTGTCGGCCCTGGGCCAGCAGCCGCAGCCACAGATACTGGGCGACATTGGTGTCCTGGTATTCGTCGACCATCACGTACTGGAAGCGGCGTTGGAAATCGGCCAGCACGTCGGGATGGCTAGTGAAGATGGTGATGTTGTGCAGCAGCAGGTCGACGAAGTCGCAGGCGTTCAGGATGCGCAGCCGCTCCTGGTATTGCCGGTA
>JACMOF010000015.1 GCA_014378155.1 Caulobacter sp.
GATGGCGGCCGGCCGATCTACGAGACCGAGAAGATCCGTCCCGAGGCCATGCCCTATCTGGTGGTGGTGATCGACGAGGTCGCCGACCTGATGATGGTGGCCGGCAAGGACATCGAGGGCCTGGTCCAGCGCCTGGCTCAGATGGCCCGCGCCGCCGGCATCCACCTGATCATGGCCACCCAACGCCCGTCGGTCGACGTCATCACCGGCACCATCAAGGCCAATTTCCCCACCCGGATCAGCTTCCAGGTGACCAGCAAGATCGACGCCCGCACCATCCTGGGCGAGCAGGGCGCCGAGCAGCTGCTGGGCCAGGGCGACATGCTCTACATGGCCGGCGGCGGCCGGATCACCCGCCTGCACGGGCCCTTCGTCAGCGACGGCGAGGTCGAGGCCGTGGCCAAGTTCCTGCGCGACCAGGGCATTCCCAACTATCTGGAAGAGGTCACCGCCGGCGGCGACGAGGAACAGGAAGAGGCTGTCGAGGGCGCCTTCGCGGGCGAGGGCGGGGCCAACGACCTCTATGACCACGCCGTGGCGGTGGTCACCCGCGACCGCAAGGCCTCGACCAGCTATATCCAGCGCCGCCTGCAGATCGGCTACAACCGCGCCGCCTCCCTGATGGAGCGGATGGAAAAGGAAGGCGTGGTCGGCGCCGCCAACCATGCCGGCAAGCGCGACATCCTCGCCCCGCCGCCGCCGCCGATGTAGCCGACGATCGTAATGCTGACGGGGACATGCGCATTCGCATGTCCCCGACCGCGCGCCCTGAAACCTTGGCCGTTTAGCGGCGTTTCCCCTCGCTCCAACCGCCCGAACCTGAACGGCGCTTCATCCCAGCGCCTGAAAAGGGTCGCGCGACGGCCTTTCGCTGGTCGCAAGGGCAGGGCAAAGGTTGGAGCCTAGGAGATCGCATGACCACCACCACCCCGACCCGTCGCTTCGTTCTCGCCGCCACTAGCCTCGGCCTGGCCGCCGCCATGGGCGGCGCCGCCTTGGCCGCCCCGGCCCGAGCCGCCCCGCTGTTGGCTCAGGACAAGGCGCTGGTCGATCAGGCCTCGGCCTATATCCAGACCCTGGGCTCGGCCAAGGGCCGCTTCGTCCAGACCGACGCGCGCGGAACCCAGACCCAGGGGACCTTCTACCTGCAGCGCCCCGGCAAGGCGCGATTCGCCTATGACGGTCCGACAGGTCTGCTGGTGGTCAGCAACGGCTCCAGCGTCAACATCTTCGACAGTCGCCTGAAGACCTTCGAAAGCTATCCGCTGAGCCGCACGCCCTTGGCCCTGTTGCTGGCTCGCGAGGTGCGCATGGATCGTGGCGTCACCATCACCGAGGTGCGCAAGCTCAATGATGGCTTCACGATCGTCGCCCAGGACGCCAAGCACCAGACCCTGGGCCGCATCAGCCTGGACTTCAGCAACACTCCCGCCCTGATGGGCTGGACGGTCACCGACGCCAAGGGCGGCGAGACGCGCGTGCGGCTGGTGGATTTCGAAAAGACCTCAGGCCTGGACCCGAAACTTTTCGTGCTTTCCGATCCTCGCCGCCGGGTGGGTAAGCCCTAGTTGTATTTTGAGCGGTTTAGCGCCTCGAAATGCGACAATTTGACAACATGCAAGTTGTTAACGCGATTGTTCTTGACTTAGGCTGTAGCCGTGGCAGATTTAACACGCATGGCGAAGAGCGCCCGACCCGCCCTTCGCAACCGTGCCGGATCTATCCCCTCCCGGCGGCGGCATGAGAGACCCAACTTTCGCCCGGA
>JACMOF010000016.1 GCA_014378155.1 Caulobacter sp.
CCGGCTTGGCGGGTTGGCGCTACCCTTGAAATTGGCTTTCAAGGAACGGTTCAGAGAACGCCCAGCATCTCCGCGACCAGCGGATGGCGGACGATGTCGCGGTCGGCCAGGCGGACGACGGCGATGTTCTCCAGCGCCTCGAACTTCTTGGCCACGTCGCCCAGGCCCGAGATGCCGGGCAACAGGTCGGACTGGTTCGGGTCGCCCGTCACCACCATGGTCGAGTTCCAGCCCAGGCGGGTCAGCAGCATCTTCAGCTGCATGTAGGTGCAGTTCTGGGCCTCGTCGATCACCACGAAGGCGTTGTTCAGGGTACGGCCGCGCATGAAGCCGACTGGCGCGATCTCGATCGCCCCCTCGGCCATCAGCGACCGCATCCGCTTGACCGAAAGCCTGTCGCTCATGGCGTCGTAGAGCGGGCGCAGATAGGGTGCCAGCTTCTCTTCCATGTCGCCCGGCAAGTAGCCCAGCGACTCGCCGGCCTCAACGGCGGGGCGCGACAGCACGATGCGGCCGACCTTGCCGGCTTCCAGCGCTTCGACGGCCTTGGCGATGGCGATATAGGTCTTGCCGGTGCCGGCCGGACCGAGGGCCATGATCAAATTCTTGTCATCGATCGCCTCCATCAGGCTGGCTTGGCCCGGCGATTTGGGTTTGATCGTTTTGAGATAACTTTGGTCGCGCTCCTCCTGATCTGGGCCGCTCAAGGGCGACCAGCCGCCGCGATGCTCCACCGGCAGGCGGCGCACCTTGCCGTCATCGTAGTGGCCAGCGTCGTTAGCGCCTTCGCGCACGGTCCGCTTGAGAGCTCGCTTGGTCATGAAAGCCTCCATTCAGGCATGAAAAAAGGACGAAGCCGAATGGCGTCGTCCTTGGGGCAGATGGGGAGGAGATAGACGGAGGCGCGAGCGCGGCCGGACGGTTCGGAGCTGGGCCCCGAAGGCGGATCTGTACGCCCAAACCCCAAAACCGACACTCAAGGTCTCCGTCGTCGGGATGCCATGATCGATGATCGAACCACGACCGGTTACGAAGAAGAATGATTCCCGATGTAGGAGTGTTCCCCTTCGAATCGCACAAATACAATGGGGCTCACATGGTTTATGAGCCGTTAAGGCCTTGCTCGCTTTTAAAACACGGGGTGTACGGATGACTGTCTATTCCTTGGGCGCCGCAGTTCCCCAGCTTCCCCCGGAAGGCGAATATTGGATCGCGCCCAATGCCGCCGTGATGGGAAACGTCATCCTGCACAGGAATTCGAGCGTCTGGTGGGGGGCAATAGTTCGCGGCGACAATGATCCGATCACGATCGGTGAGAACAGCAATGTTCAAGACGGCTCAGTACTGCATACCGACAGCGGCGCTCCGCTGACCATCGGCGCCAATGTGACCATCGGCCACATGGTGATGTTGCACGGCTGCACGATCGGCGATGGCTCGTTGATCGGCATCGGCTCGATCATCCTCAACGGCGCCAGGATCGGCAGGAACTGCCTGATCGGGGCCGGCGCCCTGATCACCGAAGGCAAGGAGATCCCGGACAACGCTGTCGTGATGGGCGCGCCCGGCAAGGTGGTGCGCGAGGTCTCCGAGCATCAGGCGATGATCCTGCAGGCCTCGGCGCTGCACTATGTGGAGAATTGGAAGCGGTATCGCGCGGGGTTGAGGGTGGTGGCCTAAATCCTCCCCCTGTGGGGAGGGGATCGCAAAGCGATCGGTGGGGGGAGTTTTAGGGTTGCGAATCGAGGGTACGGCAGTCTGCCGATCATTCCCCCCTCCGTCGGCTTCCCCGACCCCTCCCCCACAGGAGGAGGACATGATGCCGCTACGACACCCGCCAAACCCTCTTGCCCGCCGCCAAAACCCGGATCACTCTCTGGCTTAACAACGATAACAAACCAGGGAGGCGATGTCGGGCCATGACCAGCACGCGCTACGACTACGTCATCATCGGCGCCGGCTCGGCCGGCTGCGTCCTGGCCGCGCGGTTGACGGAAGACCCCAATATCAAGGTCCTGTTGCTGGAAGCCGGCGGCAAGAACACATCGCTCCTGGTCAAGATGCCGGCCGGGGTGGGCGAGCTGATCAAGGCCAAGGGCGACCAGAACTGGGGCTTCTGGACCGAGGAAGAGCCACACCTTAATGACCGCAAGCTGTGGTGGCCCCGCGGTAAGGGCCTGGGCGGCAGCTCGGCGATCAACGGCATGGTCTATATTCGCGGCCATGCGCGCGACTATGACCAGTGGCGGCAGATGGGCCTGGCCGGCTGGTCCTATGCCGAGGTCCTGCCCTATTTCAAGCGAAGCGAAACCCACCACGGCGGCGGCGACGCCTATCACGGCGAGGCCGGTCCCCTGCACGTGTCGCGCGGCGAGTCCAAGAGCCCGTTCTACACCGCCCTGGTCGAGGCCGGTCGCCAGGCGGGCCATGCGGTGACCAAGGACTTCAACGGCTACCGGCAGGAGGGTTTCGGCCCCTACGACCTGACCATCCGCGACGGCCAACGCTGGAGCGCGGCGGCCGCCTATCTGACCCCGGTCATGACCCGTCCAAACCTGACCTGCGTGACCGAGGCCCGCACGACGCGGATTTTGGTCGAGAAGGGTCGGGCGATCGGGGTGGAATATGTCGTCGGAGCCAGCGGCGATAAGGTCACGGCCCATGCCGAAGCCGAGGTGCTGCTCAGCGCCGGCGCCGTGCAGTCGCCGCACATCCTGCAACTGTCGGGCATCGGCGATCCGGAGGACCTCAAGGCCCACGGGATCGCGGTCGTCCAGGAGAGCAAGGGGGTCGGCGCCAACCTGCAGGACCATCTGGACGTCTGCCTGTCCTGGACCACAAAGAACCTGACCACCGCCTATTCGGCCAACAAGGGCTTGAGGAAGCTGGGCACCGGCCTGTCCTACATGCTGCTGGGCAAGGGACTGGGCCGTCAGCAGTTCCTGGAGAGCGGCGCCTTCCTGAAGTCGCGGCCCGACCTGGACCGGCCCGACCTTCAAATCCACGGCGTGCTGGCCATCATGCAAGACCACGGCAAGACCCAGGTCGAGAAGGACGGCTTCACCCTGCACGTCTGCCAGCTGCGCCCGGAAAGCCGAGGCAAGGTGGGCCTGCGCTCGGCCGACCCGTTCGACGATCCGACCATCCTGGGCAATTACCTGGCGACCGAGGAAGACCGCCGGGCCATCCGCGAGGGCGTCAGGATCGCCCGCGACGTGGTCGCCCAGGCGGCTTTCGACCCCTATCGCGAAAGCGAGTATTCGCCGGGCGCAGACATCAAGACCGACGCCGACCTCGACGCCTGGATCCGCGCCAAGTCCGAGACCATCTACCATCCTGTCGGCACCTGCCGGATGGGCGCGGCGGGCGATCCGCTGGCCGTGGTCGATGATCAGCTGCGGGTGCAAGGGATCGCCGGCCTGCGGGTCATCGACGCCTCGGTCATGCCGACCCTGATCGGCGGCAACACCAACGCCCCTACCATCATGATCGCCGAGCGGGCGTCAGACTTGCTGCGCGGCAAGGCCCTGGCGGCGCCGGTGGATGTGCCGGTGTTCGAGGATGGGCGGGCGGTGGCGGCCTAGGCGCGTCGGGCCGCGCTCTGTGCTTCTCTCAGCCAATCCAAGCGAAGGACCCCGCCCCATGAACCACCGCCCCCTCGGCCGCTCCGGCCTGTCCATCGCGCCGCTGGTGTTCGGCGGCAATGTCTTCGGTTGGACGGCGGACGAGGCGACCTCGCACCGCCTGCTGGACGCCTTCATCGACGGCGGCTTCAACGCGGTCGACACCGCCGATGTCTATTCGGCCTGGGTCCCCGGCCACACGGGCGGCGAGTCCGAAAGCGTGATCGGTCGCTGGCTGAAGGGCCGGAGCAAGCGCGACGACGTGCTGATCCTAACCAAGGTGGCCATGTGGCCAGCCCAGCCGGGCCTGTCTGCGGCCAACATCGTCTCGGCAGTCGAGGGTTCGCTGACGCGCCTGCAGACCGACCATATCGACCTCTACCAATCGCATCAGGACGATCAGGCCACGCCGATCAACGAGACGTTGGAGGCCTACGACCGGCTGATCCAGGCCGGCAAGGTCCGGGCCATCGGCGCCTCGAACTTCACGCCCGAGCGCCTGGCGCAGTCGTTGAAGGTCTCGTCCGACCAGGGCGTGGCGCGCTACGAGACCATCCAGCCGAAGTTCAACCTCTATGACCGCAGCGAGGTCCAGGGCGCGCTGGAGGCTCTGACTGGCCAGGAAGGGATTGGCGTTATCCCCTATTACGGCCTAGCCGCCGGATTCCTGACTGGAAAATACCGCAGCGAGGCCGATCTCGAAGGCAAGGCGCGGGGGCGGACGGTCAGGCAATACCTCAACGACAAGGGCCAGCGCGTGCTTGCCGCCCTCGACCAGGCCGCCAAGACGGTGGGCGCCTCCCAGGCTCAGGTCGCCCTGGCCTGGATCATGGCCCACCCGTCGATCACCGCCCCGATCGCCAGCGCCACCAGCGTGGAGCAACTGACCGAACTGATGGGCGCGGCGCGGCTGGTGCTGCCGGCAGAGGTGATTGAGGGGTTGAACCCGGCGGGGGCCTAGAAACCCTGATGAGGAGAGGTCGCCCCCTGGCGCCCCCTCCCCACCGTCCGACGCGTCCCCTGTCTCGCGTCGTCCTTTCCGCCCCCCCGGACGGAAAAGCTCTGTTGAATGTCGTCAGGCGATCCGACGCCCGTGCAGCGTCGCCAGCCGCAAACGCGGCGCTTCCTCATTGGCTGGACCGAGGCTGCGAATTTCGCGCACGCCCAGCTCCGAGGCAGGCCGGCCCATCAGGCGCTGGATCATGGCGATGGGCTGGTAAAGTCCCAGAAACCGGTCGACCTGGCCGTCGACCCCGGTCATCGGCGCGAACAGAACCTCCATCCCGACCGACGGAACCCCGACAGCCCGGATGTCCGCTGTGACCACCATCGGCTCGCCCCGACGGCGCGCGACCTCCAAGGCTGACTTGATTTCCAACCGATGTGACAGAGCCCAAAAGCCCAGAGCGTCCTCGCCGCGCAGGTCGCGGGCGTGCAGGTCGGTGACGAAGCCCCCCGCCAGCCGCACCGGAAAACGACCTTTGCCGTCGCGGCCCAAGATAAACACCTGTGGCAGCAGATCGAGGAAATCACCGGGATGTACGCTGGCGCGGGTCGGCACGGCCTCGTTAACGGCCTTGCTACGCCAATAGTCTATCAATCGTTCCGTGCTTGGATGGAACATCGTCGTTCCCCTCGCGGCTCGCTCGCGGTCCTTTTCGACCGCATCGGGCTTGCAGGGAAAATCGGGCCAGCCCTCGGACCGTATCGTCCTGGGACAGTTTGCCGATGGAATGACGACCATGGCGTGGTTCTTGCATGGCTAATGGCCGTGCACGACGCCGATGAGTTGTGAAGGGAAGAGGCCTATGCGGGCGCCGAAAATGACCTTGCCCAAGCTGTGGATCAGCCTGGCCGCTGGACTTGCCGGCGGCTTGGGGGCGCTCTTGCTCAGCGGCCCCGCCTCCGCTCAGTGCGGCGGCTGTGCGCCGCCGCCGCCGCCTTGCTGCGCCCCGCCGCCGGCCCCGCCACGTCCGCCCACCCCGCCCTCGAACTGCAACACCTGCGGCAATAACGGGCACAATGTATATGTGCCGGGCGTCAATATCCACGTCAGCGGCTCGGTGGTGGTCAACGCCAACGCCTCGGCGACCAGCAGCGCCACGTCCACCTCGAACGCCGGCTCTGGCGCCGGCGCTAGCGCCGGGGCCTCGGCCGGCTCGACCGTCTATTACGGCGGCGGCACGCACGGCGGCTACTATTCTGGCCCGGTCTCCACCGGCTACATCCAGGGCTTGAATGTCGAAGGCGGCGAAGCCCGTCGTCGCGCCTCGTATGAGGCCACCCGCACCAAGTTCAAGCGCGTGGTCATCCGCGCCGTCTGCCTGGACGACAAGGACATCCCCCACCCCGCCTCGCAGGTCACCCCTGATCGCGACATCGACAGCGGCTATGAGGGCGAGCTTTACCGCTGTATCGCCGGCTCGCGCATGCAGTACGTGATCGGGGCCTATGAAGGCTTCAGCCAGAGCAATTTCGGCGGCGAGACCTTTGTCTGCGGCAAGAGCGAAGCGCTCTATTACGGCGGCGGGGGCGGTGGTGGGGGCTCGGGCCTGGCCGGGGGCCCCGATGGCCGTGGGGGCGCCATGAGCTGCCGTCCGCAACGCCCGGCCCGCGACTGCAACGAGCGCTCGCTGTTGCGCCGCTACGGCGCCGGGGTGAAGGTGCTGACCATCCTGACCACCGAGAAATACACCGCCTACCGCGAGGAGACGGTCCGCGAACAGTCGAGCCAGGGCCTGAGCCTCAGCCTCGACGGCGGGGTCGGCGGGGTGGTTTACTAAGGCCTTTTGGACGGGGCTTACGTCAAAGGATCGTGGAACGCCCTCGTCCTTCGACAGGCTCAGGATGAGGGCTATTCAAGCGTCGGTTCATCCTGGACTTGTCGAAGGACGAGGTTTTCGGACCCAGTGCGCTACCGGCCAATCGGTCTAGGCGCCCAGGACGCGTCGTGGCAAATTCGAGCGCCGGACACCGCTCCGCACCTGAGTATGCGCATCGCCGTCCCTGCTCGCTTTGGGAGATGTGTGCGATGACCTCTAAACCCGTTTCCGAAATCACCTTCGGCCGCGTCGCGCCGGGTGTCTTCGTCCGCGATATCCAAAGGGCGCGCGCCTTCTATTCCGACGTCCTGGGCTTCGAAAAGACGTTCGAGAACGGCGATCCTGTCGGCTTCATGATCCTTGAGAAGGACCAGGCCGAGCTACATCTGAGCCTGGTTAAGGATCACAAGCCGTCGACGACCAACATCGCCCACCTAATGGTCGATGACGTCGATGCCCTGCACGCGATCTGCCTGGCGGCCGGCGCGCGCATCACCAAGGCCCTCGCCGACAAGGACTTCGGCCTCAGAGCCTTCGTTTTCGCCGATCCCGACGGAAACCGGATCGATGTCGGCCAGCCGATCTGCGACGCGGCCAAGGTCGGCGAGCGGTTCGAGCGGCGGAACCTGGCCGCCGCCCAGTTCATAGATTGCTCCCTCGCCGAGACAAGCTTCGAGGACGTCAACCTGTCCGGATCGGTGTTCTCGAACGTGAACCTTCGCCACGCGAAGTTCACGAACGTCAACATGGTCGGCGTCACGATCGAGAACGCCAATATCGAAGGCCTGACAATCTATGGGATCGATATCCACGCCTTGGTCCA
>JACMOF010000154.1 GCA_014378155.1 Caulobacter sp.
ACGGCGAGGCCCTGGCCACCCTGACCCTGGAAGACCAGGCGACCATCGCCAACATGGCCCCGGAATACGGCGCGACCTGCGGCTTCTTCCCGATCAGCGCGGCGACCATCGCCTATCTGAAGGGCACCGGCCGCGACGCCGCCCGCGTGGCCCTGGTCGAGGCCTATGCCAAGGAACAGGGTCTGTGGTGGGAGCCCGGCGTCGCCGAGCCGGTGTTCACCGACCATCTGGAACTGGACCTGTCGGGCGGCCCGCCGTCGCTGGCCGGCCCCAAGCGTCCGCAAGACCGCGTGCTGCTGACCGAGTCGGCCGACAAGTTCGCCGAGAGCCTGGCTGGTGAGTTCGGCAAGGCCGACAGCGTCGATCTGCGCGTGCCGGTGACGGGCGAGAACTTCGACGTCGGTCACGGCGACGTGGTCATCGCGGCCATCACCTCGTGCACCAACACCTCCAACCCTAGCGTCCTGATCGCCGCCGGCCTGCTGGCCAAGAACGCGGTGGCCAAGGGCCTGAAGACCAAGCCCTGGGTGAAGACCTCGCTGGCCCCTGGCTCGCAGGTGGTCACCGACTATCTGGCCAAGGCCGGCCTGACCAAGCACCTCGACGCCCTGGGCTTCAACCTCGTGGGCTACGGCTGCACCACCTGCATCGGCAATTCTGGCCCGCTGCCGGAAAACGTCAGCAAGTCGATCAATGAGGCCGACCTGGTCGCCTGCAGCGTGCTCTCGGGTAACCGCAACTTCGAAGGCCGGGTCAATCCGGACGTTCGCGCCAACTATCTGGCCTCGCCACCGCTGGTGGTGGCCTACGCCCTGGCCGGCTCGATGAAGATCGACCTGACCACCCAGCCGCTGGGCCAGGACAAGAAAGGCAATGACGTCTTCCTGAAGGACATCTGGCCGACCAACGAAGAGATCGCCACCGTTCAGCGCAAGGCGGTCACCGAGAAGATGTTCGCCACCCGCTACGCCGACGTCTTCAAGGGCGACAAGAACTGGCAGGGGATCAAGATCTCCGGCGGCCAGACCTACGCCTGGGAAGGTGACAGCACCTATGTGCAGAACCCGCCCTACTTCCCCAACATCTCGATGACGCCGACTCCGGTCGTCGACATCGTCGAAGCGCGCGTCCTGGCGGTGTTCGGCGACTCGATCACCACCGACCACATCAGCCCTGCCGGCTCGATCAAGAAGACCAGCCCGGCGGGCGAGTATCTGATCGCCCACGGCGTCGACGCCCTGGACTTCAACGGCTATGGCGCGCGTCGCGGCAACCACCAGGTGATGATGCGCGGCACCTTCGCCAACATCCGGATCCGCAACAAGATCACCCCGGACATCGAAGGCGGCGTGACCAAGCACTTCCCCTCGGGCGAGGTGATGTCGATCTATGACGCGGCCATGAAGTACCAGGCCGAGGGCCGTCCGGCCGTCGTGTTCGGCGGCAAGGAATATGGCACGGGCTCGTCGCGCGACTGGGCCGCCAAGGGCACCAAGCTGCTGGGCGTCCGCGCGGTGATCTGCGAAAGCTTCGAGCGGATCCACCGCTCGAACTTGGTGGGCATGGGCGTCCTGCCGCTGCAGTTCCTGCAGGAGGGCTGGCAGAAGCTGGAACTGACCGGCGAGGAGATCGTCTCGATCCGTGGCCTTCAGGATCTGTCGCCGCGCAAGCAACTGATCGTCGAGCTCTATCGCCCGACCGATGGCCGCATCGCCCGCTTCCCGGTCCGCTGCCGGATCGACACCCCGACCGAGCTTGAATATTTCAAGAACGGCGGCGTGCTGAACTACGTGCTGCGCAACCTGGCCAAGGCTGACTGACGCCAGAGCGTTTTGGGCTCTCGAGCCTGCGAATGAGAGAGCCGGGTCCGTTGGGCCCGGCTTTTTCTTTGAGCTTTTCGCGCGTCGGGATGCTTTTCCCCGTGAAAAGCCGCCTTCACGGCCTCGTGAACGGTCACGAGGCGCGATCTTGGCTTAAGTGCGCGCACATGCGTCAGGCCTTTCTCTCTCTCGTCGCCGCCACCTTCGCCAGTCTTGCGGCGGGGCCGGCGTTCGCCGCCCAGCCGCCGGTGGTGGTCGAGCTGTTCACCGCCCAGGGCTGCTCGTCCTGCGCCAAGGCCAACCAGGTCGTCGCCGACCTTGCCGACGACAAGGGCGTGCTGGCCCTGACCTATTCGGTCGATTACTGGGACTATCTGGGCTGGACCGACACCTTCGCCAAGCCGGCCTTCGCGGCCCGCCAGCGCGCCTACGCCCAGAAGTTCTCGCAACGCGACGTGCCGACCCCGCAGGTGGTGATCGCAGGCCGCGAGCAGGCTTCCGGCGCCAAGGCCGAGGCGGTCGAGAGCTTGGTCAAGGCGGCGGCCAAGGCTCCGTTCAATCCGCCGGACATGGAATTTGTCGGGGCCGGCGCGCGCGTTGCGGTCGGCTCGGGACCCGCCCCGCGCGGCGGCGGCGAGGTCTGGCTGGTGCGCTATGATCCGCGGGAGCAGGATATCGTGGTCAAGCGCGGCGACAATCGCGGCCAGACCCTGGTTCACCGCAACGTGGTGCGCGAACTGGTCAAGCTGGGTCCGTGGAATGGCCGACCCAAGCTGTATCGCCTGTCCAAGGCCGCAGACGAGGGGCTGAAGACCGTTGTCATCGTCCAGGGCGCCAAGGGGGGCCGGGTGATCGGGGTCCTGCAGGAAGACACGAAGTAGCAAGTCCTCCCCCTGTGGGCAGGGCAGTCGCGAAGCGATCGGTGAGGGGAGTTCGAGGATCGTCAATCCTGGAATCGGCCGCCTGCCAATGCGCTCCCCCCTCCGCCGCTGCGCCGACACATCCCCCACAGGGCAGGTGAATCGCACATGAAATGAGGCCTTGCTTGCAGGCCTGTGACTTTGGGATTCTGAAGGCGTCTCCGAAGCTGGAGGTCATTTTATGTTTGTTCCTCGAAGCGTTTGAGGATGTTCCCGATCTTGGTGACCTCATCGCTAGAAAACGGGGACACACTCTTTTTGACGCCGTCCAGGTCGTGGTGAAGGCCGGCTAACACCGTCCTTTCGGGAGCCGATCACGGTGCCCGTCGCCCCAATCCGAGGCGCGATGTTGCGCCGTTACCTCCACGGCCCCGGCGCCGACGAGCCGCTGGTCTGGTGCGCGAGCGGCGCTGCCACGCCGCCCGCCGCCAGTCGCCGCTGGTTGGCCGCCGACCAGCAGGGCTCGATCATCGCCACCACCGACAGCGCCGCTGCGGTGACCACCACCACCAACACCTATGACGAGTACGGCATTCCCGCGCGGGCAACAGCGGCCGCTTCAAGTTCATCGGCCAGGTCTGGCTGCCCGACTTC
>JACMOF010000155.1 GCA_014378155.1 Caulobacter sp.
CTCGGCCTGGCCGCCCAGGGTCAGGCGGTAGCCGGGAGGCATGGGCAGGTCGCGATCGAGCCGCGCCACGATGTCGGCGGTGACCTTGGCGGTCAGGTAGCCGGTCTGGACATAGGACGAGACGGTCACCGTCCGCTCGCGGTCGAAGCGGTCGATGCGGGCCGGGCTGGAGCGCAGGGTCGGGGTGGCGATGGCGCCTAGCGGGGCGGCCTCGCCGTCGGCGGTGGGCACATAGATCTTGGACAGGTCGGCCAGGGCGTTGCGATCTCCCGTTTGGGCCGACCCGTCGGTCGCGGCCATCGGCAGCCGCACCTTGACCGCATAGTCGTCGCCGTCCGGATCGCGGAAGCGGCCGGTCTCCTCGCCCGACAGGGCCAGGCGCGCCACCCGGCGGGGGGCTCCGGCCGGCACGCCCAGGGCGGCGGCCTTGCCCTCGTCGACACCGAGGTCGAGGTCGGTGCGGTCCAGCCGCACGGGGTTGCTGACGTCGCGGGTCCCCGGCGCGGCCTTCAGCACCGCCTCGGCCCGGGCGGCCAGGGCCTTCAGGACCTCCAGGTTCTGGCCGGTCAGGCGCACGGCGATCGGGGCGTCGATCGGCGGGCCGTTCTCGAAGGTCACCACGCTGATCCGCGCGCCGGGGAAGCGGGCGAAGTCGCGGCGCAGGTCGTCCAGCACCGCCTCGCTCTTGCCCGGCTCCCAGGCCTTCAGGCTGGCGAACACCTCGCCATAGGTCGTCGAACTCTCGCGCTGGCTGACATTGTAGAAGATCTGCGGATTGCCCCGCCCCAGATTGGCGGCGCGCCAGGTAATGTCCGGCTCGGCCTTCAGACGCGCCTCGACGAACCGAAGGGCGCGGTCGGTGCGGGCCAGGGGGCTGCCGTCGGGGGTCTCGACCCGGACGATGAACTGCGGAGTCTCGGCGGCCGGAAACAGGCTGGAGCCGATGATCTTCAGCATCGGCAGGGTGGTGAGGCAGAGGGCCAGCATGATCGCCAGGCTCAGCCACGGCCGCGCCAGGCCGAAATGCAGAACCGGCCGGTAGAAGCGATGGATGGCCCCGTTCACCGCCCGCAGCAACGCGTTGCCCTCGGGGTCGGAATGCTTGTCCAGCACCCGGCTGGCCAGGAACGGGATGATGGTCATCGACACCACGAAGGACGCGCCCACCGTGCATAGCACCGTCACCGGCAGCGAGCGGATATAGGCGCCCGAGCCCGCCGGCAGGGCCATCAGCGGCAGGAAGGCCAGCATCAGGCAGGCCGTGCACCCCACCACCGCCAGGGCGATCTGCCGGGCGCCGTTGATCGCGGCGGCCGTGCGCTCCTCGCCCTCGCGGATGCGGCGGGCGATGTTCTCGGTAATGACGATGCTGTCGTCGACCAGCAGCCCCAGGGCCAGCACGAAGCCGGCGATCGACAGCTGGTTCAGGGTAAAGCCAAGCGCCTGCAGCATCGACAGGCCGATCAGCAGGGAGAGCGGGATCGACACCATCACCACCAGGCCGGCGCGCGGCCCCAGCGGCAACAGGGTGATCAGCACCAGGGCCAGGGCGATGCCGAAGTCGCGGAACAACCTATTCAACCTGAGTTCGACATTCCTGGCCTGGACAAAGCCGCGCTCCAGCTTAACCCCGGCCGGCAGGGTCTTCTGATAGTCGTCCAGCACCTTGTCGACGCCGGCGGTGATCTTGGCGACGTCCTGGCCATCCTTCTGGGTGACGGTGATGAACACCGCCCGCCGGTCGTTGAAGCGGGTCAGATGGGTGGGCTCGGCCTGGGCC
>JACMOF010000156.1 GCA_014378155.1 Caulobacter sp.
AGGTGACGCAGAGGATGGCTTCGGGCGTGGAGCCGGCCAACAGCAGGCGCGCGACCCGGTCGATCAGGGTCTTGGTCTTGCCCGAGCCGGCATTGGCGGAGACGAAGGCCGAGATGGTCGGATCGGCGGCGACGCGTTGGGGGTCGATCATGAAAATCCTCCCCCTGTGGGGGAGGTGGCGCCCCGGACCTGGTCCGGGGCAACGGAGGGGGGGGTGGACCACCGCCCGGCGGCTCCCCCCCCCGGCGCTGCGCGCCGCCTCCCCGACAGGGGAAGGACCTGTTTGGTCGGCGCGAGGCTCATTCGCCGCCCTCCCCGTCATCGCCGCTGGTGGACCATTCGAACACTCGCGCCAGGTGGCCGTAGTCGCCCGCATGGTCGTGCACAAACTGCGGCGCCACGCGCGACAGGTAGGGCTGGTCGGGATTGTCGTAGCGCTCGATCAAGTCGCGCAGGCCCTGCAAGGCCTTGACCGCCGCCTCCTGGCTGTCGCTCCCCGCGGTCGCCCGCACCTCTTCCACACCGGCCGGCTTGCGGCCCGTGACTCGCAGATAGGTCAGGTCGCCAGGCTCGCGGCGACCGACGGCCTCGAAGCCGCCCTCGCGCAGGATGGCCGCAGTCAGGGTCAGCTGGGGAGAGAAGCCGGTCTCGACCTGCTTTTTCGACGGCGCGGCGCCGGTCTTGTAGTCGAGGATGTGGGCCAAGCCGTCGGCGGTCGGCTCGATGCGGTCGGCCTTGGCGAAGACGGTGAAGGGCCGACCGCCGATGTCGAAGGTCAGCGTGCCGGTGGCCTCGACGACGACGCGCTCGGCGCCGGCCCGGCGACGGGTCTCCAGATCGGCAACCCACAACGCCGCCTCGCGGGCCAGGGCGCGCTCGCGGGCCAGGGCGGCGGGCGGCATGCCGGCCTTGACCAGTTCGGACAGATAGAGCCCGGCGAAGATTTCGGCCGCGTCGGTCGGGACAGGGCCCGGATGGTCGAGCGAGAAGGTCTCGAACGCCGCGTGGATCGCCGTGCCGCGCGCCCGCGCCTCGACCGGCTCGTTGGGGCGCTCCAGTGGAAACAGCTTGAGGATGTCGCGCGCCCAAACGGCGTAGGGGTCGCGGGTCAGGGCCTCGATGCGGGTGACGGCCATGCGGCGCGGACGGTCGGCGACGGGAGGCGTGGGCGCCGGGCGGCTGATCGGGGCGTAGGGCCCTGGCGCGTCAAGGTCGCGAGCCCAGGCCAGCACGTCGGCGCGCTCCGGCAGGGCCAGGCCCGCGCCGCGCGCCAGGGTGCGCAGCCGCCACAGCCAACGGCTCTCGACGGCCGGCGCGCCGCCCCGGCGCTCGCTGTGGACCAGGATGACATCTGGCGCGGCGGCGGCCTGGGCGAAGTCATGGGCGGTCAGGCCGATGCGGCGCTCGGGCGGCGGTAGGCCCAGGCGCTCGCGCATCGGTCGCGACAGGAACGGGTCGATCGGCGCGCCCTTTGGCCAGATCCCCTCCTCAAGTCCGGCCAGGATCAAGCGATCGGCCCGGACCATCCGCGCCTCGATGGCTCCGAAGATCCGCAGGCGCGGATGGGTGGCGCCGCCGACCCGCAGGGTCTCCTCATTGACCAGCCGGTCCAGCAGGTCGCCGAAACCGATCTTCGAAGCCGGTGGCAGGACCAGTCCGTCGGTTATCAGCGATGACAACAGGCTGGCCAGGCCCTCGCCCGCCGAGCCGGCCCACAGGTCGCCAGGGTCGGCCAGGGCTTCCAGGCTCTCAACCAGGGCCCGCGCGGCGGTGGCGGGGGCGCCTTGGTCATCGACATAGGGCGCCGCGGCCTGGCGCGCGGCGGCCAGCACCCGCTCCGCCAGGGGGCGGGCGTCGGGATGGTCGTCGGGCTTGCCGGGCAGGTGCGGGGGGGCCCGCGGGGGGGGGGGGGGGCCCCCTTGGCCCTCGACATGGCGCGCCGCGGCCCGGCGCGCGTCGGCCAGCACCCGCTCGGCGAGGCGGCGCGCGTCGGGATAGGCGTCGAGCTTGCCGAGCAGTTGCGCGGCGTCGCGGGGCGCCGGGCCCCGCAGACCCTTCAGTTCCAGGTCGCAAGCGGCGTCGGCGTCGGCCCGCAGCAGCGGATGCTTGGCCACGGCCAGCAGGCGCACGGGGTCCAGCGGGTCGATGGCGAGGGCGGCGACGTGCTGGGCCAGGATCGCGGCGGGACTGGCGGCCAGGGGCGCGCCGGCCGAGCTGTCGGCGATCACGCCCCAGCGGGCCAGGCGAGCGGCGACCCGGCGAGCCAGTTCCTGGTCGGGCGTGACCAGGGCGGCGGTCTGGCCGGGGGTCTCCAGCGCTTCGCGCAAGAGAAGCGCGCAGGCGACGGCGGCCTCCTCCTCGGTGCGGGCGCTGATCAGCGACAGGCCCTTCAACCCCTCGGCGATCGGGTCGAGGTCCGGGGCCTCGGCGCGAAGCCGATCGATCTGGGCCAGCCAGTCGGCGGTGGCCTCGGCCGGGCGCAGGGCCTCGTTGATCAGCCGACGCCGCCAACGGCCCCGGCTATCGGCTTCGGGCCACCAGGGGCGGACTTCGGCGCGCGTGGCCTTGAAGCGATCGAGCAGCCGCTTCATCGCGCCCTGCGGATGCTGCTCGCCGACCTGGGCCCAGGCGTCCTCGGCCAGGCCCTCGTCGAGGCCGGGCAGCACCACGGCGCCCTGGGGCAGGTTGGCGATCACGCCCAGCAGGCGGGCGGTGGCCGGGGCGGTGCCCGTCGAGCCGGCGGCGATCATCACCCCCTGTGGCGGCGCGTCTTCCCACTGGTCCGAGAGCGCGTTGAGCAGCCGCACGCGGCGGTCGCTGACGTCGATCAGGCCCAGGTCGTCCAGGCGCTTGGGCCAGGCGGCGAGGATGGCCTTCAGGAACCTGGCCGAGACCTGCCAGTGCTGGGCCAGGTCGCCCTCGGCCAGGCCGTCGAGGCGACCGTCGTCGGTGATCAGCTCCTCGATCTGGCAGCTGTCGAGGAACTCGGCCAAGGCCTTGGCCATCTCCAGGGCCTGGCCCGCCTGGGGGGTGAAGTCCAGCAGGTGGGCGTGGTCGGCGACCAGCCGGGCCAACTCGAACCGCCGGCGGCGCGACGAGACAGCGGGCGGCACGTCCAGGCTGATCTCGCCCGGCTCGAACGGCGGCTCGCCCTCGTCCAGATCGCCCAGCGGCCGGATCTGCGGCAGCAGCAGGGCCTTGCCGGCGCCCGCCGCCCCGTCGGTCACCTGGACGAAGGCGTCGGCCAGGGCGCGGGCCCCGCGCCGCGTCGGGGTCAGCACCGTGGCGCGGGGCAGGGCCTCGGGACCCAGTGGGGCCAAGGCGCTCAGCAGCCCGCGGGCCAGGTCCTCGACGAACGGCCGGTGAGCGGGGATCGAGAACCAGCGCGGCCCCGGCGTGTCGAAGGGACCCGCCGCGCTCATGCCAGCCTGGCCTCGGCGGCGATCACGGCCTGGGGGTCGCCGACATGCATCCAGAGACCGTCCGGCGTGACGCCATGGACGCGGCCCCCGGCGGCCAGGACCCGCCAGATCGGCGTCAGCGAAAACGGACCCTCGGGACCGTCGGACACGATCCCGGGCTTGCAGATATGGACCCCGACATAGACCAGCGACGCGGTCTCGCCGGCGGTCTTGAAGCGCACCACGCCATCGTCGAGGAACACGTCGCCGCTGTCGTGGAAGCCGAGCGACTCGGTGGTCGAGGCCAGCATCAGGCAGACATCCATGGCCGCCGGATCCCAGGCCCGCGCAATCGCCTCGATGGCCGAGCCGCCGTGCTCGATCCAGACGGAGTCGATATTGGCCACCCAGACCGGCGCGTCGCCCAGCAGCGGCAGGGCGTGCTTGAGGCCGCCGCCGGTTTCCAGCGCCTGAGGGCGTTCGTCGGAGATGACGATCCGAGGACGGGCGCCCCGAGCCGAGCGCGCCGCCAGATGCGCCTCCAGCCGGTCGGCGAAGGCGTGGACATTGACCACGGCGGTCTCGACCCCGGCGGCGGCCAGGCGGTCCAGCATGTGGTCGATCAGCGCCTTGCCGCCCACCTCGACCAGCGCCTTGGGCCGGTCGTCGGTCAGGGGTCGCATGCGGGTGCCCAGACCCGCAGCCAGGACCATGGCGACCGTGGGAAAGGCGCTCATCGACGCGCCTCGGCCGGCACATTGGCGTCGAACCAGGCCTTCAGCCCGGCCAGCGCCGGGTTTTCGAGATTGCGCTCCAGATAGCGCCAGGTGCGCGGCATGAAGGCCTCGTACTGCGGGCGGCCCGCCAACGCCTGGCGGGCGAACACCCGGCCCAGGATCCGCGCCGCGTTCGAGGCGGCCAAGGCGCGGTAGTCTGCGATAAAGGCTTCCCGGTCCAGCGCCGGCCGGGCGGTCAGGTAGCGGTCGAGCATGGCCTGTTCCAGCGCCGGTGACACGTCGCGGCGGGCGTCCTGCAGCAGATGGGTCAGGTCCCAGGCCGGATGGGCGCGCAGGGCGTCCTGGAAGTCCAGCAAGCCGACCCGGGCCACGCCGTCGCGGCCCGGTAGCCAGATCAGGTTCTGGGCATGATAGTCACGGTGGGTGAACACCGAGGCGCCGGCTTCGCCGCGCACCCAGACCGGGGCCCACAGAGCGTCCCAGCCGGCCACGGCGGCGCCGCTGAAGTCCGGCAGGCCGGCGAACTTGGGCCACCATTCCAGGAAGGTGTCGGTGGCGACCTTCAGGGCCAGGGCGTCATAGGTCAGCAGCGGCCAGGACACGCCCCCCTCGGCGGTTAGCACCTGGGGCGGCGCCGCGCTGTGCAGGGCGATCTGGACGTCGACGGCGGCCTCGTAGAGCGGCGTCTCATCCTGCCCCTCGGCGATCAGGGTGGCGTAGAGGCCGTCGCCCAGGTCTTCCAGCACCGCCAGGCCGGCGGCGATGTCATGGGCAAAGATCCTCGGCGCGGAGAGGCCTCGGTCGCGCAGATAGGCGGCGGTGGCCACGAAGGCGGCGACTGAGCCGGCGGCCAGGCGCGCGGCGGCGTTGTAGCCCGAGGCCAGGCGCTCGGCGTCGCTGGCGCCGGGCGGGCAGACCGAACTCTCCAGGGCCGGCGGCTGGTCCATGAAGATGAAGCTTTGGCCTCCACGATGCAGGCGCTCGTAGCTGCGGGTCGAGGCGTCGCCGCCCAGCGACTCGCGGCGGACGTCGCCGAAGCCTTGGGCGGTCAAGAAGGCCGCCTTCGCCGTCTCTCGGGCCGTTTCGCGATCAGAGCTCAAGCTTGCGTCCTTCGAAGGTTCCGTGGGGCGTCAGGGTCGCGCGGCGCGCCTCGCCATCGTCGCTGGTGGTGATGTCTATAGCGAGTCGGTTGGCGGGCAGACGCCCCTCCAGCCGCTGGGGCCATTCGATCAGCACCGCGCCGTCCTCCAGCGCCTCGTCCAGCCCGATCTCGTAGGCCTCGTCCGGATCGGTCAGGCGGTAGAGGTCGAAATGGGCGACCGGGAAGGCGGGGCCGTCATAGAACTGCACCAGGGTGAAGGTGGGGCTGGGCACCTCCTCGTCCGGCGAGGTCAAGGCGCGGATCAGGGCGCGGGCCAGGGTTGACTTGCCGGCGCCGAGCGGCCCCGTCAGGCAGACCGCGTCGCCCGGCCTCAGGGCGCGCGATAGCCGAATACCCAGGCGCTGGGTGGCGGCTTCATCGGGCAGGGCGACTTCGATCACGCGGGTCCTTGGCA
>JACMOF010000157.1 GCA_014378155.1 Caulobacter sp.
CTGGAACGGATAGTTGGTCATGCCCAGCTCGTCGCCCTGATAGAGGAACGGCGTGCCGCGCTGGGTGAGGATCAGGGTGTTCAGAACCTTGGCCGAACGCTCGACCCACTCGGGATCATCGTCGCCGAAGTGCGAAACCGCTCGGGGATTGTCGTGGTTGGACAGGAACACCGTGTTCCAGCCGAACGGCCCGGCCGCCGAGTCCTGCTGGCTGTAGAGCGCCTTGAGTCGGGGCAGGGTCCAGGACGTCTTGCGCCAGCCGTCGATGTCCATCCGCACGATGTCGAAATTGAACACCAGATCGAGTTCGCTGCGGCGGCTGTCCATCATGTGTTGGGCCGCGTCGGGCGTAAGCCCGAACGCCTCGCCGACCGTCAGGGTGTCGTAGTGCGCCAACACCTCGTGACGCATCTCGCTCAGGTAATCATGCAGCTTGGGCCCGGCGGCATAGACGAACTGCGGCGCGCGGCGCTCCTGGGGCGTCAGGTCGGGCAGGCCGGGTTGCTTGGAGATGAACGGGATGACGTCCATCCGGAACCCCGACACCCCCTTGTCGAGCCAGAACCGCATCAGGTGATGGACCTCGTCGCGGACCTTGGGATTCTCCCAGTTGAGGTCCGGCTGCTTGGCGGCGAAATAGTGCAGGTAATACTGGCCTGTCGCCGGATCCAGCGTCCAGGCTGGCCCTCCGAAGAAGGCGTGATAGTTGTTGGGAGGACCGCCATCCTTGCCGTCGCGCCAGATGTAGTAGTCGCGATAGGGGTTGTCCTGGCTCTTGCGGCTCTCGACGAACCAGGCGTGTTCGTCGCTGCTGTGATTGACCACCAGGTCGATGATCAGCCGCATGCCACGGGCCGTCATCCCGGCCAGCATGGCGTCGAAATCGGCCATGGTCCCGAAGTCCGCCATCACCTGGCGATAGTCGCGAATGTCATAGCCGTTGTCGGCGTTGGGGCTGTCGAAGTGCGGGCTGAGCCACACCACATCGACGCCGAGATCCTGCAGGTAGTCGAGCCGGGCGGTGACCCCAGGAAGATCGCCGATCCCGTCGCCGTTGGTGTCGAGGAACGAGCGTGGATAGACCTGATAGACAACGGCGTCCTTCCACCAGGGGCGGGTGGCGCCGGGCGTCGCTTCATCGTCAAGGCTCACGCAGCGCTCCCCGTCTCAATGTGCGGATTGAACGCTACCGCGCCGAAGCATGGTCGTCGCGGGTGGATTTTGATGTCGGGATGGTGGCGGAGAGGGTGGGATTCGAACCCACGGTGCCCTTCCAGGCACGCCGCATTTCGAGTGCGGTACATTCGACCACTCTGCCACCTCTCCAGGGGGTCTTCAGGGGCCGCCCGGGGGCAGCCTTGAGTGAGGGCGGGATACCTAGCGGCGCCGCCGGAAGAGCGCAAGGGCTTGTGACACGCTTTTGTGTCGCGCGGCGCGGTTTCCGACCGGACTAGGCCCGAGGATAAAGGATCATCTGGGTGCAGCGGAAAAGCGCCAGGGTCTTGCCGGTGGTCTCGTGGGTGACGAGGGCGTCCCAGACCTGAGTGTTGCGGCCGCCGTGGAGCAGCTTGGCCTCGCAGGCCACGCCCTCGCCTTGGCGAGCGGTGCCGAGGAAGTTGGACTTCAACTCGATGGTCGTGAAGCCTGTCGCGCCCTCCGGCAGGGAGGTCACGCAACCATAGCCGCTGGCGCTGTCGGCCAGAGCGATGACGCTGGCGGCGTGAAGAAAGCCGTTGGGGGCCATATGGCGGCTGGCCACCGTGAAGCGTCCCCTAACCAGGCCTCGGGTCGCATGGCTCCATTCCAGGCCCAACAGACCGGGCAGGTTGTCGGCCTGGGCGGTGGTCAGGGCGGCGCTGAAATCTTGATCGGCCATGCGGCGTCCTCACTGCTTCGTGTACGAAGCATCTAGGGGATCGCCTGGCCGACACGCAAGTGGGTTTTTAAATGGAACTGATATCGATCGGCGGGAAGCGCAGGCCGTCGTCGCCTTGCGGGGGCAGGCGGAAGGCGCGGATTCCCACCTGCAGGGCGGGCGCCGCCAACGGGCCGGGCGACGGCGGTGCGGCGGCGCGGCGGGCGACGAAGGCCTCGGCGGGGACGGAGTCGCCGGCGTCGATATTCGTGGTCCTGTGGTCGGCGACAGTGGCCTCCCAGGCGTCGGCCTCGGCGCCGACCTGGCCGGTCAGCAGGCGGGTGTGAGGCGGCAAATCCAGCAACCGCCTAGCGGCGGCGTGCAGACCGGCCGCGTCGGCGCCGGGGGCGTCGCTGTCGTCCAGACCCTGGTCCGGCGGCAGGATAGCGGAACCGGTGAACACCACGTCGCCGATCTGGTAGGCGGTGGCGCCGGGCAGGCGGCCCGGCAGGGCGATGGCGGTGATCTCGATCCCGCCCATCGGCAGGACCTCGCCGTCCTGGGCCAGCTTGTCGAAGTCCCAGCCGTCAAGATCGACGCCGTCGGATCCCAGCACCGGGACCAGGCGCTTGAGGCTTTCCAGGACACCCGCGCCGGTGCAGATCGAGGCGCCCGTCTCGTATTTGAGATGACCGGCGGCGGACAGGTGGCCGGTATGGACGCCGGTCTCCAGGATCCAGGTCGGACCCAGGTCCTTGGCCCGAATATCGGCGATGATGGCGTCCATGAAGGTCGTATCGACGGCCTGGGTCTGGGGATCATAGTCGAGCACGGGGTCGATGAAGGCGCACAACTGGGTGGCTGGATCGACCAGCAGATAGGTCACCCGCCCGGTGGCGGGGTGGTGGAAAGCGGTGATTTCCGGCTGCATGCGTACGCTCGACAGTGCCCTGGAGCCTGGTCCAGGCCGGCACCTTGACCGCAAGCTCTTAAGTATAGGCGAACGCCGATCCAGGTCGTCCGCGCCGAAACAAGATTGGGGCGATTGGTCGCGCGGGGCTAGGGCCGTTCGGCCGCCGCCGTGCAACTCCGGGCGTCGCCGCGCATCTGGGTCACCCAGACGGGTTCGACATAGCGATCGCCGTCGCGGAAGCCTGGCGCGCAGCCTTCGGGCGTGTCGTCGCGTGACCGTCCGCCGCCGCGCATGTCGAGTGACAGGGCCAAGGACTGCGAGCCGCCGCCTCGGCCGTAGCCGCCATAGCCCAAGCCGTCATAGCCGTAGCCGTAGCCCCGGCCGTTCTTGCCGTATTCGGTCTTGGAAACGGCGACGCCCAAGGTGCTGGCTTCGCCGATCGGGATCAGGGTGGAGACATAGGCGCTGCGATAGCCGCCGGTGCCGACGCTGACCCCGGCCTCGCCGTGCATCTGGCGTTTGCCGTCGGGACCCAGGGCGTAGCCGTTGACGTCCACTTTGGGCGGCGCCGCATAGTCGAGGGGGCCGCCGCCGCCGCGTTCGATCGGCGGCGCGTCGGCCAGCCAGGCGGCGACCTGGTCCTGGGTGCTCACGGGCTCAGCATTGCGGGCGGCCTCGGCCTGGGCTTTCAGCTCGGCCTGGGCCTTGGCGATCTCGGCCTCGGTGGGCGGCTTGGCGACGCGCGAGGCGGTGGCCACGACCTCGTCGTCAGGGGTTGTGGCCACGGCCAAGCTGGGCAGGGCCAGCGGCGCGGCCAGAAATGCGACAGCGAGGGCGAAACGGGACGCGAGCATGGACAAGACCTCCGACCTTTCCATCCTGGACCCGGCCGTGAGCCGAATTAGGGCCTGAATGTTGCGGGGCCGCAAGGCGAAGCTGGTGGCGGAGTCACAGCGCTTCAAGGGCGGCCTCCAGCGCCGCCATGTCCGGCGGCAGGGGCGTCTCGAACCGCAGGGTCTGGCCGGTGATCGGGTGGACGAAGCCCAGCACGGCGGCGTGCAGGGCTTGGCGGGCGAACCCGATCTCCGTGATCGCCGCCTTGACCGGCGCGGCGGGGGCTCCGGCCCCATAGACCGGGTCGCCCAGGCAGGGGCTGCCCTTGCTGGCCATATGGACGCGGATCTGGTGGGTGCGGCCGGTCTCCAGCCGGCAGGCGACGCGGGCCGCCAGGGGCGCGTGCTTGCCGCCGCCGCCAAAGGTCTTCTCGACCCGGTAGTGGGTGGTCGCCTCGCGGCCGCCGGACTTGAGGACGGCCATCTTCTTGCGGTCGCCCGGCGAGCGGCCCAGTAGGGTCTGGATCGTGCCGACGGCGGGGCTAGGCGCGCCGCGGGTCAGGGCCAGGTACATGCGGTCTATGTCGTGCTCGGCGAACAGGGCCGACAGGCCCTGGTGGGCGGCGTCGGTCTTGGCCGCGACCATCACGCCGGAGGTTTCCTTGTCCAGCCGGTGGACGATGCCGGGGCGGGCGACGCCGCCGATCCCCGACAGGCTGTCGCCGCAATGAAACAGCAGGGCGTTAACCAGGGTGCCGGTCTCGCAGCCCGGCGCCGGGTGGGCGGCCATGCCGGCGGGCTTGTCGATGACGATCAGATAAGCATCCTCATAGAGCACGCTCAGCGGGATGTTCTCGGGCAGGGGCTCGGCGGCGGTCGGGGGCGGGATGTTGACCGCATAGGTCCCGGCCACGGCCTTGGCCGAGCCGCTGATCAGCGGGACGGGCGTCTTGCCGGGGATCGCTAGCGACACCTGGCCCTCGGCCATCAGGGCTTGCAGGCGAGCCCGTGAAAGGGTCGGAGCGGCGGTGGCCAAGGCCTTGTCCAGCCGCTGGCCGGCCAGGTCGGGGCCGATCTCGATCCGCAGGGTCTCACCGGCCGGCATGCCCGTTTCCAAGGCGTCTGGGTCCTCGATCTCGTCTCCGAGCGGGGGATCGGGGGGCTGGACCAGCGGCTTCACGGCTCCGTCACGGGTTTGTCGCGGCGCCGACATCGCCCGCGCCTACCGGCTCAGGTTCGAAGTTCAGCGTATGAAGGGGATAGTCGATGCGCGCGATCCGCACCACCTTGCTCATGGCCGCCGCCAGCGGCCTGGCCCTGACCGCCGGCCAAGTCTGGGCCGCCGATCTTACGCCTGCGGCCACCGCTGAACCCAGCGTCGTCGAGGAACTGGTGGTCACCGCCCAGAAGCGCGAGCAGAAGGTGCTCGACGTGCCGATCGCCTTGACCGCCTATTCGGGCGCCATGCTCGACAGGCTGGGCGTCCAGGAATTCGACAAGCTGTCGCTTTTCGTGCCCGGCTTCCAGGTCCAGAACCAGTCGCCCAACAACCCTGGTTTCGTGATGCGCGGCGTCACCTCCGACAGCGGCGACGCCACCACCGAGCCGCGTGTCTCGGTTTTCCAGGACGGCGTGTCGATCTCCAAGTCGCGAGGCTCCTATATCGAGCTGTTCGACATCCAGCGCATCGAGATCGCCAAGGGTCCGCAATCGACCCTCTATGGTCGCGGGGCGCTGATCGGCGCGGTCAATGTCATCCAGAACAAGGCCGACCCCAAGGCCCTGGACTGGCGCGTGGCGGCGGAAGTCGGCAATGACGGCTACGGGTTGTTCGAGGGCATGGCCAATGTGCCGCTCAGCGACACCTTCGCCGTGCGGCTGGCGGGTCGCTACAAGGAGCGCAAGGGGCCGATCGAGAACCTGCTGACCGGCCGGACCTTGGGCTCGACCGATACGGGCGCCCTGCGGTTCTCGGCCCATTGGTCGCCGACCAGCCGGCTAAACGCCGACCTGATCATCAATTACGAGGCCGACCACCCGACGGGGACCTCGTTCAAGTCCAACAGCTTCAACCCCACCGATCCGACGACCGGCGCGGTGCTGGGCGATCGCGACCCCAACAATGGCGCGGCCCTGTCGGCCGGCGCAGGCTTCAACGGTGGCGCGAAGTTGGGCCTCAAGCGCTTCGTCTCGGGCGCTACGGTCTTGGTCGACTACAGCCTCAACGACGCCTTCAAGCTGTCGTCGATCACCGCCGCTCGCCGGTTCCAGAGCACAGAGACCTTCGATCCGGACGGCTTCTCCCTGCCAATGCTGACCTTCGCCGAAGACGCTCGCGGCAAGCAATACAGCCAGGAGCTCCGTCTCAACTACGACGCCGGCGGTCCGATCAGCGGCTTCGCGGGCGTCAGCTATTTCAACGAGGACGCCCGGACCAGCGTGCCGTCGCAGATCGACGAGCGCTACGCCCTGGCCTTGATCACCGGCTATCTGAGCAAGCCCAACGCCCAGCCGACCGGTTTGCTGACCAACCCCGCCGTGCTGACCGCGCTGGTGGGCGGTCTGACCGGCATCGGCGCGACCAGCCCGCTGGCGCCGCTGCTGCCCGGCATCGCCAACAACCTGCATGTCCACCGCGAAAGCTACACCAACTACGGCAAGACCGAGTCGTTCGACGTCTATGGCGACGCCACCTGGCGGCTGAGCGAGCAGTTCGAGATCTCGGCCGGCCTGCGCTACACCCACGACGACAAGACCAGCGGCTACGCCTCCAGCGTCGAGGATCGCTCGATCCTGGGCGGGCTGATCGCCCTGTCGTCGATCCCCGCAGCCCAGCGTCCTGGCCTGTTGCAAGCCATGGCCGTGCCGGGCGCCGCGACCATCCCGACCTCGGCCGGCTATCCCGTGCCGATGTTCGGCATCGTTTCGCAGCCGACCACCAACAATGGCGACATCTTCTCGCAGGACTTCTCGGACGAGGGCCTGACCTGGCGCCTGGTCGGCCGCTACAAGCCGACGACGGACACCAGCCTCTACGCCTCCTATGCCCGCGGTCGCCGGCCCGATGTGCTATCGGTTGGCCAACCCGCCGCGCCCGGCGGCCCGGGGCGGTTCACGCCGGTCTCGGCTGAGACCGTGGATTCCTTCGAGGTGGGTGCCAAGACCCGCGCGATGGACGGTCGCCTGACCCTGGAAGGCGCGGTCTACGCCTATGACTACGACAACTTCCAGACCACGATCCTGGTCAACGCCAAGCCGGTGACCACCAATGCCGGCAAGGCCAAGTCCTATGGCTTCGAGGGCCAGACGACCTGGGCGGCGGCCTCGTTCGCCGAGCTCTTCGCGACCTTCGGCTACACTCACGGCCGGTTCGACACCGGAATCTACGAAGGCAACCGCTTCCGGCTATCGCCCGACTACAAGGCCTCGATCGGCTCCAGCCTGCACGCCGACGCCCTGCGCGGGCGCTTCACCTTCACCCCGACCTATACCTGGCAGTCGAAGGTCTATTTCTCGGACGACAACGACATCGCCACCCTGCAGGTCAGCAACCTGCTGCCCGACACGGCGCGCGACGAATTCCAGAACAGCTACGGCTTGCTGGACCTGCGGCTCGAATATCAGCCGTCGTTCGCCAGCTGGAAGGTCGGGGCGTTCGTCACCAACGCCACCGACGAGAAATACGTCAAGGACGCCGGCAACACCGGTGACGCCTTCGGCATTCCCACCTTCATCGCCGGCAACCCGCGCTATTACGGCGTGACGGCCGCGCTGCGGTACTAGGACGAGATTGGGGACAGGCGCATGCGCCTGTCCCCATCGGCGGCTACTTGCTTTCGGCCTCTTCCTCTTGGCCAGTGATCGAGCCGTCCTTGAACAGGTATTTCTTTAACTGCTCGTCGGTCTCCGGATCGCTGCGGCGCAGCCATTCCAGCACCATGGCCGCGTGCTCGAGCTCTTCGCGGGCGTTGTGCAGCAGGATCTTGCGTAGCTCCTCGTCGTCACAGTCGTCCGCGCGCTGACGGTACCAATCCACCGCCTCGAGCTCTTCGATCAAGGATGTGATGGCGTAGTGCTGGTTGAGGGTCTTGCCGCGCAGCTTTTCGCGCGGAACGTGGAGGCCTTCACTGGACATGCGTGCGTCATCCGATTGTTGTGTGTTGAGGCTAACGCACAACAAGACCTAGCGCTGCCGTGATTTCCGGGGGAGACGACCATGAATATCGATCGACGCAGAGCCTTGGCCCTCTTTGGTTTCGGCGGCGCGGGCGCGGCCGGCGAGGCGATGGCCGCCACGCCCGAGGGCTTGCACGCCGCCCTGGCGCGCTTTGACCACGGTGTCGCCTCGGGCGACCCGCTGTCCGACCGGGTCATCCTGTGGACGCGGGTGACCGCGCCGGACGCCAAGGCCCCGGTCGGCGTGCGCTGGGACGTGGCGACCGACCCGGCCTTCAAAAACATCGTCAAGCAAGGCCACGCGACCGCCGACGCCTCGCGCGACAACACGGTCAAGGTCGACGTCATCGGCCTGAAGCCAGCCACGGACTATTTCTACCGCTTCCGCCAGACCGTGAACCGCAAGGCCGTGGGCGAGGCGGTTGTCGGTCGTACCCGGACCCTGCCGGTTGGGCCGACCAAGGACGTGGTGCTGGCGGTGGTGTCGTGTAGCCTCTATCCGGCCGGCTATTTCAACGCCTATGACGCGATCGCCAAGCTGCCGCGTGTCGACGCCGTGCTGCACCTGGGCGACTACATCTACGAATATGGCGCGGCGCCCGACCAGTACGGCATGGCCTCGCCGACCGCCAAGACGCGGATTCCCAATCCGCCGCATGAGCTGCTGAGCTTGGCCGACTACCGTCTGCGTCATGCCCAGCACAAGAGCGATCCCGCCGCCCAGGCCGCCCACGCCCGCGCGCCCTGGATCGGGGTCTGGGACGACCACGAGACCGCGGACAACAGCTGGGTAGGCGGGGCCGAGAACCATCAACCGGCTACCGAGGGCGATTGGGCCAAGCGCAAGGCCGCCGGCATCAAGGCCTATTACGAATGGATGCCGATCCGCGAGCCGGTGGCCGGCGCCCTGCCCGAGGCCTCGTGGCGCGGCTTCCAGTTCGGCGATGTCGCCACCTTGCTGATGACCGAGACCCGCCTGACGGCCCGCACCCACCAGCTGGACTATTCGCACGATCTGGCCGGGGCCGACGGCAAGCCGGACTTCGCCGCCTTCGCCGTCAAGCTGAAGGACCCCACCCGGCGGATGATGGGCCAGGGCCAGGAACAGTGGCTGGCTCGGGAGGTCGATGGTTCGGTCAAGAGCGGAACCGCCTGGCAGGTGCTGGGCAACCAGGTGGTGATGGCCCGGGTGGCCAACGCCGATCTCAAGGCGACCATGGGCGAGCCGGCCTTTGCCGACCTGCTGGCCAAGCTGCCGCCCTATCTCGCCAAGGCGGTCGAGCAGAGCCGCGCCTTGGCGGCGATCGACACGCCCTCCAATCTTGACGCCTGGGACGGCTATCCGGCCGACCGCCAGCGCGTCTACGACATCTTCAAGGCCAGCCAGGCCCGCCCGATCGTGCTCTCTGGCGACAGTCACGCCTTCTGGGCCAACGAGCTGTGGGACGACGCGGGCACGACGCGGGTGGCGGCCGAGTTCGGAGTCACCTCGGTGGCCTCCCCCGGCTACAGCGACTACCTGCCCGGCGCCCCGATCGGCAAGGCCTTCGTGGCCCGCAACAAGGAGGTCAAGTTCACCGACCACGCCGCCAAGGGCTTCCTGCTACTGACCCTGGAGCACGGCCGGGCGACCGGCGAGCTGATGGCGGTCTCGACGATCCTGTCGCCGAGCTACGAGACCAGGGTGCTCAAGCGCTTCGTGGTCACGCCCGGCGAAGATGGCGGGGTGAAGGCGCTGGCGGAGGGGTGACCTTTCCACCGCTCATCCCGGCGAATGGCGGGATGAGCGGGTTTGGCGTCACCGCCGCTCTCCACGAATTCTGCAAATCGGGCCGATGACCGCTCCATGTGCGCAGTCCAGGCTCCGTCCGATGAGAAGAGCCCTACGCCTCGCGCTCCGCCAGGGCGCCATTCTCCCACACCCGGTAGAAGCACGAGCGGAAGCCCACGTGGCAGGCGCCGCCGTCGCCTTGCGGGCGGACCTTGATCAGCACGGCGTCCTGGTCGCAGTCGATGCGCAGCTCGGTGACGATCTGAAGTTGGCCGCTGGTCTCGCCCTTCTTCCAGAGGGTGTTGCGCGAGCGGCTGAAATAGTGGGCGACGCCGGGGTCCAGCGTGCGCTTCAGCGCCTTGTCGGTCATCCAGGCGGACATCAGGATTTCGCCGGTGTCGGCATGCTGGGCGATGGCGGCGACCAGGCCCTGGGCGTCGAAACGCGGCGTGATCGCGGCGCCGCCCTCGAGCGCGGTGGTATCGGCGGCGGCGGGGAAGATCTGGGAGGTCATGGGGCGACTTATGGCGCCCCCTCGCCGGGCGTCAAAGCGTGGATCAAGGAACGGGTCGCGACGCTGGTCGCCAGGGTCAGGCGGTGGGCCGAGCGCTCGCGGCTCATGGGCTGGACGCACGAGTTTCTGCTGTTTGGCCTCAAGCAGGCCTGGGCCTGCCTGTTCGGCGCCTGTTGTTGGCCCCGATCGTCGGCATGGTGCGCCATCCACCGGTCTGGACCACCTGGCCGGCGCCTGGGCCGATCCCAGCCAGCGCGACGGCTGGCATAGGGTGTCGATCGGCAAGCTGGGCGCCTGGTACCTGCTGATGCTGCTCAGCTATGTGCTGGTTACGGCGGTGCATCCGCCGAGGAAGGCTTGATGAACCTGGTCCGCGAACATCGTGGGCAATGTCGCCAGACGTTCGGTGTCAATCCGGTTCGAACATCAGACGCAGCACGTTCAGGACACGATCCAGGGCTTCATCTTCCAACCGGCCCAGCCGCCTGATCAAACGGCCTCGCGCCACGGCCCGCACCTGA
>JACMOF010000158.1 GCA_014378155.1 Caulobacter sp.
CAACACATGACGTACGCCAAGCTTTTCCGTGCAGTGCTTCTGCAGGAACGGCGCGAATTTGCCGGCGTCCAGGTGGTAGGCGTAGTTAGCCATGCCCTGGTATTCGGGCGTGGTGATGGTCTTGGGCGCCAGGCCCTCGTCGCAGAGCGCGCCCTGAGGGCAGACCGCCTGATCGAACGTCCGGCCACGGCTATCGGCCAGCCAGTGCGGCGCCAGGTTCACCTGGCCGTGCACCGTCCAATTTGCAGCGGCTTACCGACATCTTTTCGCGTACCGGCGTTCCGCAGAGGTAGCGGTAAGATTGAAAATTCGATGCGGTCAAGAGTTGCGAACCGCCAAAGTCTATTTGTAGGAGTATTTTTTGAGACGCTGCGGTCGCCCGTAAGGTCACGCTAAGGGTGGTTTTCGGCCATCGAGGCGTTCAATCGCATCCCATAGGCGCCGTTCAGCTCCGTATCGATCGGCGACGACGCTACAGGTCGCGTCAATCACCATGGTTTCGCGACGCTGCAGCTCGTAGGGCGGCCAAGCTGGCTGATCTGGGGCCGATGGCCGGCCGTCGCGCGCGAACGACGCCCAAAAGGCGCTGGTGTTGCGGGCAGCTTGGACGCGGTCGGGACGGCTCCCAGCCAGGGTGTCGGGCGGGCCGACCGTGTTGAACACCAGCGGTATGTCACTGGCGTGCATCGCGCCGAGTTCATAGTCGGTGCCCGGCGCCTTGATGTTCGAACGATAGGCCAGGTTGTAATAATAAACCGGCGCTCCGCCCTGAGCGGCCTTGCGTTCGGCCGTGACGATCGAGCCCGCGCCCATGTTGCGTTCGCTTCCGATGGCCAGATAAAGGTCGGTGTCTGACGCGCCGGGGCGGCTGGCGCGGTAGGTGTCGATGATCTGGTCGGCCCGTTCACCGAAGCCTGCGGTCATCCGCGATTTGAGCCCGGCCGCGTCGAGAGAGAAGGCCGCGGTGTCATTGCCTTTCCAGGCGAAAAACGCCGCCTCGTTGTCGAGCCAACCGACGATCAGCGGCTTGTCGCGCGCGCTAACCGGGGCGCTTGGATCAAAAGGATGGTGCGGGAGGAGGGCTCCGTCCACCAGGGGGCCGTAGCAGCCGGGGCCTACCGCCTGGATGCCCCGCCAACCTTCGGGGTTCGTTCGAGTCGCACGCTTGGCCAAAGCGTCCTGAGCTTGCAGCAGCCGAGGGGCCGGAACCTCGAGCAGGCGCCGCCAATCGGTCGAGGCCAAGCCCAGTTCGTCCAGCAGCATGCGGGTGGTCTGGACGGCGGCCTCGGTCGTGCCGATCCGCACCGCTGGACCACTCTGGATCGCGGCCTTGGCGAACAGCGGCGCGACCGAAGGCATGGCGTAGAGGCATGCGGTCTTGGCCCCGCCTCCGGACTCGCCAAAGATCATGACATTGTCCGGATCGCCGCCGAAGGCGGTGATGTTGCGGGCGACCCACTTCAGCGCCAGGACGATGTCTGACAGGCCCTGATTGCCCGAGCCGGCATAGGGCTCTCCGCCCAATCCACCGAGATAGAGATAGCCCAACAGGCCCAGACGGTGATTGGTCGCGACGACGATGACGTCGTGGTCCCGCGCCAGTTGGCCGCCGTCCTGCGCCGCGCTGCCAGCCGAACCGGTCGTGTAGCCGCCGCCGTGGCTGTAGAACATCACGGGACGGCGCCGCCCGTCGCCGGCGGGTTTCCAGATATTGAGCACCAGGCAGTTTTCGTCGGGCGCAGGCTCGTTCAGTCCATAGACGGTATCGGGGTGTTGCAAGGAGGGCGGGCCAAGCCGGGTCGCATCGCGCACGCCGGCCCAGGGCTTGGCGGCGGTGGCGGGCAGGAAACGCGCCGCGCCAGACACACTGGCGCCGTAGGGCACGCCGCGGAACACGTCGACTCCGTCGGACCGTGAGCCTCGCAACCGGCCCTCCGCCGTCTCGATGATCACCGCCTCGGGCATGGTCGCGGCGCCCAGAAGGTAGGGCGCCGCGACCATGCCGGCGCTGGCGATGAGAAGGCGTCGACGGTCGAGGCTAGGCCTGAACAAATTATGTGTCATGGCGGAAGGCTCCGTTTCAGAGGCTGAGATCGACAGAATCTTCGGCCTTCGCCGCACCCTGCCGACCATTGAGCGGCGGCCCGGGTCTGACTGGAAACGGCCCCGTCCGCAGTCTTGTTCAGGCGTGTGCCGTCAGCGCTTGCGATCCAGCAGCCCATGCATGCCGATCCAGCGGACATAGGCGTCGAACCAGCCGGTGCTGGTCGTGGTTTTCGGGTACATGCCAAAGCCGTGCCCGCCCTGCTCATAAAGGTGGAATTCGACCGGCCGCTTGGCCGCCTTCCAACTGTCGATCAGGCCAAAACCGCTGTTGGCGAAGAACGGATCGTCGGCGGCCAGGGCGACGAACATCGGCGGCGCATCGGCCGGAACCGCGACTGGAGACAGCGGGCCGTAGATGATCCCGATGAAGGCCGGCTTGGCGTCATCGCCCGCCAAGGTGGTCGCCAAGGTCAGCATGGCGCCGGCCGAAAAGCCGATCATGCCGACCCGGTCGGGATCGATCCGCCACTCGGCCGCGCGGCCACGGACCAGTGCGAAGGCCGAGCGGGAATCGGCGATCTGCGGGGCCAGGCCCGCCATCGCCGCCTCGGGGCTCGGTCGCGGCCCCTTCGCGGTCGCCGAGAACATCTCGCTCATGGAGCGCTCGAACCCGGGCATGTCCGCGGGCGTTGGGTTGAGCCGGTATTTCAGCACGAAGGCCGCCACGCCCTTGTCGGCGAGGGCGCGCGCGACATCCCAGCCCTCGTTCTCCATCGACAGCGTGCGAAAGCCGCCGCCGGGCGCGACGATCACGGCCGCGCCGGTCGCCTTGGTGGGATCGGGGAGGAACGGGGTGAGGGTGGCGACCGTGACGTTGCGGGCGAAGAGGCTTTTGTACTGGCTGTGCCAGGCCTCCGGCGCGGTCGCTCCAGCCAGGGGGCCGGTGTCCAAAACGATGGCGTTCGGCTGGGCGGGGATGGCGGTGGGCGTCATCCGGTTGTCCTGCGCCTGAGCGCCGGTGGCAAGACTGCAGGCGAGCGCCACGCCGATCGCGGCCAGGCGCGCGCGCAAGGGTTGGGACGGGCGTCCGGATGCTGTTGAGCGGATGGATTGCATGCTGTTTCTCCCTGTCATGGCGTGTTGTCGTGCTGGGCTCGGCCGCGCCTGAGGCGCTTAGGGCACGGTGATTTCAAAGGGTCCAACCGGTTGGCCGGCGCGGTCGAAGAGGTTGACGGTCGGGCTGTCGGCCCAGGCGTAGCGGACGCGCGTCACGGGCTTGCCGTCGCCGATGATCACGACCTGATCGCCGGAAGCCTTGGCGTTGGCGTAGCGACAGGAGCCAGTCGCTGCACACAGCTCAAAACCGATGGCGGCATCGGCGCCGAGCATGGTCAGGCTGTCCGAGACGTCCGCGAAGGACAGCGTCGCCCCGCCGCCGGCGTCGCGGAGCGCCGAGCGAATCCGAGGACCCGACGGCGAGACAGCCTCCTGATAGGCCAGGGCGCGCAGGGCTCGGGCGGTCCGTCGGCCCACCTCTTGCTTTTCTCCCGGATGGATGTCGAGGCGATCGCCCAGATCGAGGGTCACCACGACCGCAGCGCGCCTATCGGTTTCCGCGACGCGACGCTGGATATCGCGCAAATGCGCCCAGCCGCTTTCGGTGGGGGCCGAAGCGGTCGCCCCATAGGCCGACAGCTGGATGATCGCGAAGGGCAGGTCGGGCGCCCCGAACTGCGCTCGCCAATCGGCCATCATCGCCGCGAGCCGGCGATCATAGCCTGGCAGGTCGGTGTCGGACTCGCCCTGGTACCAGGCCACGCCGCGGAGCGCGGTCTCGCCCAGGGGTGCGATCATGGCGTTGTAGAGCGTGCCCGCGCCGTTGATGTCGTCCCAGGGCGCGCGGGGCGCGTTGGACTTGGGCCGGCCGCCCAGCGCGTATCGCCACCCGGCGTCCAACGGGAGTATGGAGCCATCGTCGAAGCGCAGGCGCATCTCACTGGCGGGACCCGTCATGCCGCCTTCGGCATAGACGTTGTCGACATTGACAGTGATGACATTGCGGCCCTCGACCAACACGCCTGGGGCCACCCGGTAGCGGCGCTGCGCGCTGGCGATGCTGCCGCCCCCGATCGGAGCGCCGTTGACCCAAGTCCGATCCGCGTCGTCGATCGCGCCCAAAGCCAGGACAGCGCCTTGACGGGCCTGGGCGGCGGTCAGGTCAATCTCCTTCTTGAACCAGACCATGCCGACATAGTCGGACAGCGCCGCCACGCCCCAGCGGGTGAAATAGCCGACGCCGGGCGCCGCGCGCCAGTCCAGGCGGCCGTCCGCACGCCAGGGCTCATCGGTGGATTGAACCCCCGCCTGGGTGCGCCACCAGCTTTCCCACGCCGCGCCGGCCTGGGCGTCGCCGGCGGCCGCGTCGCGGTTGTAGAGGGCCAGCATCTGGGCTTCGGGCTTCATGCCGGCGGCGGCAAGCCCTTCGGGCGCCATCCAGGCTGAAATGCGCGATCCGCCCCAACTGGCGTGGATCAATCCGATCGGGGCCTTGACGGTCTTGCGTAGAGCCTGGCCGGTGTAGAAGCAGACGGCGGAGAACCTGGCGATCGACTGCGGCGTCGCCGCCGTCCAGACCGGCGTCTCGAAGCGGGCCTGCGGCGCCGTAGCCGTCTGCTTGGCTACGGTCAGAAGCCGCAAATCGGCGTCGGCTGCGCCCGCGATCTGAAAACTGTTCTGGGCCTGCTCTGCCGCGAGTTCCATATTGCTTTGGCCCGAACAGAGAAAGACGTCGCCGATCATCAGGTCATCGACGAACAACTGGCCGCTTTGCGCGGAGACCAGCATCTGATACGGGCCACCAGCGGGCAGGGGCGGCAGGATCAAACGAAACCGCCCTTGGCTATCGGCTGTGGCGCGGGCCGATCGGCCGGCCAGGACAACGCTGACGGTCTCGCCCGCGCGCGCCTGGCCCGTCACGACGAGCGGCTGGTCGCGCTGCAGCACGGCGTGCTCGCCGATCGCCCCATCCAGCCTCGGCGCGGCCAGGCTCGCTGTCGATAGGCTCAGGCCAATAATCAGGCTGCTCAGGAAAATCCGCATCGTCATCCAGTCGGTCTCGGTTGGGGCAGTTGGGTTGGCTTCAGGCCGCGCCACAACTCGGCGGCCAAGGCGTTGACGGGAGGCTATTTTGGCACCGCAACGGCCTCATCGACCGAAACGTCGGCCGACTGGCCTGGGAGGCCGGTGTCGGGCTGTCCCGAGCCGACGCTGATGCGGTAGCGTCCCACAGCGACCCGCCTCCTGCCGTCGAGATCGACCGAGCTGAGGTCACGTGGCGAGAGCGTGAAGGTGAGTTCGCGAGTCTCGCCCGGCTTCAGCGCCACGCGGTGGAAGCCTCGCAGGGCCAGGCGAGGCGCGCCGGGCGTCTGGGGGAAACTCAGATAGAGCTGCGCCACCTCGTCGCCGGGGTGGCCCCCCGTGTTTTGAAGGGTTGTCGTCACCCGCAGGCCCTGACCCGCGCCCCCGACCGCCGGCTCCAGTTTGAGAGGACTATAGGCGAACGCCGTGTAGCTGAGCCCGTAGCCGAACGGATACACGGGCGCGCCGGCGAAATAGCGGTAGGTTCGCCCAGCCATCGCATAGTCATCGAAGGACGGCAGATCGCTGACCGAACGATAGAAGGTCAGCGGCAGGCGCCCGGCCGGATTGATCTTGCCGGACAGGACATTGGCGATCGCCAAACCGCCGGACTGGCCAGGGTACCAGGCCTCCAACAGAGCCGAGGCGTTGTCCTTGGCCCAGGCAAAGTTCAGAGGGCTGCCGTTCAGGGCCACGACGATCAGCGGCTTGCCTAGGGTCTTGGCCTGCTCCAACAAGGCCTGCTGGTCGGCGGGCAGGTCGAGCGTCGTCTTGTCGCCGCCCTTGAAGCCGGGGATTTCGACCGGCGATTCCTCGGCCTCCAGATCGGAGGTCAGCCCCACGACCGCCACCAGCACGTCGGCCTTGGCTGCGGCGGCCTTTAGTTCGGCGGATGGATTGGTGGAGATACGCTTCCACACCAGACTGACACCGGACAGGACGTGGGATTCGGAAACCACCTCGATCGGATAGCGACGGCCCTTTTCCAGGCTCAGGGTCTTCATCGTCGGCAAGCTGCCCCAACCGGCCTTGCGAAGATCGGCGAACGGCTTGCCGTCTAGAGTCATTTCTCCGTTGAAACCGCTCAGGCCGAGGCGGTAGGTCCCGCTCTCGGGCGGGACCAAATAGCCCGTCCAGATTACGCGGTGGTGGTCCGACACCGTCGCCAAATCCAGGCTGCGCGCCGCGACGTCCGCCTCCACGCGCGTGACCACGGGCTGCTCAGCGTAGCGCATCTTTGCGACGGCCTCGCCGAATGCGCCTGGCGCGAAGCGCGTGGGCGGTGCCTCGACGGTGTTGAAGTAGCGCGCCAACAGGCCCGGCTTGCCGTCGGGCGTACGCAAGGCCGTGGCCGGAACGCGGTCGCCGTCGGTGAACGAGGCCCCGAACGGCGCGTAGCTGACCTGCGCCGAAGGCATGGCGCGTCGCAAACCCTCGACGACCGAAATCGGCGGGGCTGATAAGGACGAGGAATAGTTGCCGCGCAGCACCCGCGTGGCGTCGCCCAAGGGGCCGATCACCGCGATGCGCAGGCCAGGCTTGAGCGGAAGGACACCGTCGTTCTTCAGCAGGACGAGGCTCTTCTCGCTCGCCGCCAGGGCTAGCGCCTCGTGTTCGGACGTTAGGACGGTCGTGGGCGCGGATGTACGCGAAGCGCTCGCCGGAGTAGCCGGGAGATCGCCAATCCGGAACCGTGCCGAGAACAGACGCACCAGCGACCTGTCGATGTCGGCCACGGTGATCAGGCCACGATCCAAAGCCTCGCGATAACGGCCCGCCAGACCGTCCGTGTCGGTCAAGGTCGCGCCGTTGCACTCGTTATCGACGCCGGCTCGCATGGCCGCGGCGACGGCGGTGGCCGCGTCGGGCGCGTATTTGTGATGGTCGCTGATGTCCTTGACCGCGTCGCAGTCGGACACGACATAACCGCTAAAGCCCCAGGCTCCGCGCAGATGCTCCTTGAGCAGAAGATCGCTCGCGCAGGCCGGCTGCCCGTCGATCCGGTTGTAAGCGCACATCACCGACCCGGCGCGCGCCTCGACGATCGCGGCGCGGAAAGCGGGCAGGTAAGTGTCTTCGAGATCGTGGCGCGAGACGAAGACATTGGCGCTGTGTCGGGTCGACTCCGGGCCGCTATGAACCGCGAAGTGCTTGGGCGTGGCGATAACACGTGGGCGCTCAGGGTCCGGACCCTGAATACCCTCTACGAACGCCACGCCCATCCGCGCCGTCAGGAACGGATCCTCGCCATAGGTCTCCTGGCCCCGGCCCCAGCGCGGATCGCGGAAGATGTTGATGTTGGGCGACCATGTGTCCAGGCCCGTGCCGATGCGCCCCATGCGGCCGGTCTCGCGCGCCAGGGCGTGCAGGCCTTGAACCTCGGTTCCAATCGCGCTGGCGACATCGTGGATCAGGGCGGGATCAAAGGTCGCCGCCAAGCCGATGGGTTCGGGAAAGTTGGTGGTGGGCAGGGGCCCCAAGGCCCCGTGCAGCGACTCGGTCCACCAGTTGTAGGCCGGAATATCCAGCCGCGGGATGGCCGGCGCGGTGTTGAGCAGTTGTTCGAGCTTTTCATCGCGCGTCATCTCGCTGACCAACGCGGTCGCCGCGCGATCAGCCTGGGTGCTCACGGCGGAGGTCGGGGAGAGGGTCTGCTCGACGGGGCCTGCGTCAGCGCTAGACGCAACGACCAAGACCGATGCGACGAACGTCGCGGCGGCGACCATGGTCCATCGTCGGCGCGTGGCCTCCGGCACTCTGTTTCGCATCTAGGCCGCCCTAATATCATTTATCCGGCTAGATCGCCTTGAGGCGACACGCCGTTTGTTATGGCTGTCTCACGAACAGTGCGCTGCCGGTCAGTCACCGCTCGCCGCCCATGGGCGGCGTACGGAGCAGACCGTAGCGTCGAGCGATTGACAGGCCTTTATTTGCCGGACAAATGGTAACGCTAACAAGCTGGGATGTGCAAGAGCGACATCGCGCGATGTGGGAGGTTTGAATGAGGGTTAGCGAGACGCGTGACCCGCGCCGTCACCGAGGTCCGACCCGCGCCCTGCGTCCGATGATCATGGCCCTGCTGCTGGCCCTGCCAGGGATGGCCGACGCTCAGGTGGCGACTAGTGCGCCACCGCCCGTGGCGGCCTGAAGGTGGACGCGGCCAAGCTTCACGCGGCGATGGACCGCTACGACATCGCCAACAGCTTCGAGATCTATCCTGGCGACCATACCAGCGCCGTGGCAGTGCGGTTCCAGGAGCACGTTCTGCCGTTCTTCAGCAAAAATCTGGTGTTCAAGGGCCGTTAAGCCAGCCCAAACCCGTTTCCAGGATTGGTCATGATGTTTGTTCGTCTCGTCGCTGCGGCCCTGATCGCGCTGTTCGCCACGCACGCCCCGACCGCCGCCGCCGATCCGCTCGCCGCCTCCGGACGCTGGAGCGCCTATCAGCGTGGCGCGGCGCGCACCCCGCCAATGGGTTGGAACAGCTGGAACGCCTTTACCAGCGACATCGACGAGGAAAAGATCATGGGCTCGGCTCAGATCCTCGTCGATGCGGGTCTGGCGGCCAAGGGCTATCGCTATGTCGATATTGACGACGGCTGGTGGCTCAAGCGCCGGGCCGCCGATGGTCGGATGCTGATCCGCGCCGACCGCTTCCCTTCGGCCGCGACGCTGAACGGCGACACCACCTTTCGCCCCCTGACGAACCGTCTGCACGCCATGGGGCTGAAGGCGGGTATCTATTCCGATATCGGCCGCAACAGCTGCGGTCAGGTCTTCACCTCGACCTTTCCCAACCAACCCGAGGGGACGGTGGCCGAGCGGGAGGTCGGGCTCTACGGTCACGTCGATCAGGATATCGCACTGTACTTCGAAGAATGGGGCTTTGACCTGATCAAGGTCGATGGCTGTGGCATTCGCGGCCTGCCCGCCAACCATCCGCAGGTGAAGGCCGGCCTCTACCGCGCCCTGGAGCCGCTAGTCGATGCGGACTCGCTGGGCAGAACCAATGTCGGGGCGGTGCGCGCCCTCTATGGCGAGGTCGGCGCGGCGCTGGATCGTCACAACCCGGATGGCGACTTTGTCTATTCGATCTGCGTCTGGGGCGCGGCTGACGTCCGCGCCTGGGCCAAGGACGTCGGGGCGATGTCGCGCACCAGCGAGGACATTTCGCCCAATTGGAGCCGCATGCTGCACAACATTGACAGCGTGGCGCGGCGCCCGCTCTACGCTCATCCAGGATCGTGGAACGATCCGGATATGCTCTATGTCGGGAGCGGCGACTTCGACGAGAACCATCTCACCGAAGCGCGGTCGCACTTCGCGCTGTGGGCGATGGTCAATGCGCCGCTGATCATCGGCTATGATCTGCGCAAGGCGTCCAAGGCTTTGCTCGACATCCTTGGCGCGCCCCGGCTTATCGCCATCAACCAAGATGTCGCCGGCAACCAGGCCGTGCTGGCCTTCGACTCCGACGACGTCAGCATCTTCGTCAAGACATTGGTCAGCGGCGACAAGGCCGTGGCGATCCTCAACCGGACCTCCGCGCCCATCGAGGCGACGCTGACCGCAGCTCACCTGAAGTTCCTGGCCGACGCCGATGTCGATCTCACCAATCTCTGGTCCGGCGAGGCGCTCGCCTTTCGTGGCGAGCGCAAATTCCAGCTGCAGCCACGCGAGACGCGAGTTTTCACCGCCCATGGCGCGCGGATCCTCGCCGACGGCGTCTATCTTTCCGAAAGCCCTGGGCTGGTGAATCCTGCCGTCGATGGCGTCGTCATTCCCGAGGCCGAGCCCTTGATCCATCGCGGGCTTCTCCCGTGGCGCGGCACCCGAGGGACCGGGGAGCCGCCGCGCTATGGCGGCTGGGGCGGAGCCCAGGCTGACAGCACGCCCTATGGCCAGGAACTGGCCGTCGCTGGCCGAAAGTTCGTCGCCGGGATCGGCGTGCTGGGCAATTCGCGGCTGGAGGTCCGCAACCCCGGCTTCAAGCGCTTCAACGCAACTGTCGGGCTGGACGATTCGGCGCGCGATCGCAGCCAGCCCGTCACGTTCGAGGTCTATGGCGACGGCAAGCTCCTGGCGCGCTCGGCCCCGTTACGCTTTGGAGCCGCAGCCACGCCGCTTAGCGCCGATGTCGGTGGGGTCAAGCTGATCGAGCTGGTGGCGCGCACGCCCCAGGCCGCGCGCTTCCCCGATCCGGTGACCTGGGGCGACGCGGCCTTGACCGGCTCCGATGCGCGCTGAGCAGGAAAGGCCGTGGCCAGAACCATCAGCACGTTGATCTCGGCGATCGCCGGCTTGCTGTTGCTTGCCTGCGCCGGAAACGTGCAAGCCCAGGTTTGGCGCGCCGACGGCGATTCAGGAACCTATCAGAACCCCCCGCTCAATGCCGACTATCCCGATCCCGACATCATCCGGGTGGGTGAGGATTTCTATTTCGCCTCCACCACCTTCGTGAACGCCCCGGGCTTGACGATCCTCCATTCCAAGGATCTCGTGAATTGGGACATCATCGGCCACGTCATGCCGCGCCTCGAGGGGAATCCGAAATACGACCTCAGCGGCGGCGGCGACTACCGGCATGGGGTGTTCGCGCCTAGCCTGCGCCACCATAACGGGCGCTTCTACATCGCTGTCACGCCGGTAGGACACAACACACGCGTCTATTCGGCCACTGACATTCGCGGGCCTTGGCGCGTGCATGAACTTGACCGCGAAGCCTTCGACCCAGGCCTGTTCTTTGATACCGATGGCAAGGCCTTCATCGTGACCTCGGTCGGCTCGGATGGCACGGTGCGCCTTCTGAGCCTGAACGCCGGCCTTACCGCCGTGACCGCCGAGCAAACCGTTCATTACATCCAGGGGGCCGAAGGCTCCAAGCTGATCCGGCGCGGCGCATGGTACTATCTGTTCAACGCCATCCCCCGGCGTTTATTCTTGACGGTGTCGCGGGCCAGGAGCCTGGCAGGTCCGTGGGAGACCCGTGACCAGATTGACGACACCACCGGAGGCCATCAGGGCGCGCTAGTCGATCTTCCCGACGGTGGTTGGTACGGCTTCGTCATGCGCGACGCCGGCGCGATTGGCCGCGTCACCAATATCAGCCCGGTGTTCTGGCAAGACGACTGGCCGGTCTGGGGCACGCCCGCCGCGCCCGGACGGGTTCCCGACCGCGCCCCCAAGCCTATCCCGGGGAGGCCGTTCGTCGAGCCGCCCAGCTCTGATGACTTCACGGGGCGCTCACTGGGGCGCCAATGGCAGTGGAACCATAATCCACAGGACAGCCGCTGGTCGCTCGGCGAGCGGCCCGGCTTTCTCCGTCTGAAGACCACAACCAGCCCGGATTTCTGGGCGGCGAGAAACACCCTGGTCCAGAAAGGGCAGGGGCCTCGAAGCCGAGGCGTCGTCAAACTCGATGTTCGCGCCCTGGCGCCGGGTGATGTTTGCGGCTTTGGCGCCTTTGGGAAGTTCTCGAACCAACTGGTGGTGACGGGCGCGGGAAATGGCCAAGGCGCCTTGAGCGCGCGGGTGGTTGAAAGCACGGAGGCTGGGGCCAAGACCACGCCGCTGAGCGAGGCGCGGCCGATCCCGCTGCGTGATCTGTGGCTCTCGGTCGACATGGACTTCACCACGGACAAGGCAGCCTTGGCCTACAGCCTCGACGGTCGCGCCTGGACGGAGATGCCCGGCGATTTCCCGTTGGCCTTCGCCTGGCGCACTGGCACCTTTCAGGGTGAACAGTTTAGCCTCTTCTGCTTCAACCCAAGCGGCGGCGAGGGGCGGATGGATATCGACAGCTTCACGCTCGCTCGGCCTGAATCCTCGAACCGATGACGCCGCCGCTACATCGCCGAGCGTGTGTCCTCCAACGCAAGCTCGACAAGCGCGCGCATGGCCGCGCCCGCAGCGTCAGGATTTCCGGCGACGATCGCGTCACAGACCCTAGCGTGGTCTGGGATCGGATCGCGGGGGAGGCCCCGGGTGCGTTGCTTGAATTCGGTGGTCCAGCTGACGGCGGCCCCGATGCTGGCGCTCAGCGCCATCATTGCGTTGTTGTGGGTGGCGCTCAGCAAAGCGTCGTGGAAGGCTCGGTCGGCGGCCCTGCCAGCTTCGGTGGCCAAGGTGTGGCGACGCATCTTGGCCAGGGCGTCCCTCAACGCCTTGACATCGTTATTGTCGCGACGCTCAGCGGCGAACCGCGCGGCGGCTGGCTCGACCACGGCCCGCAGTTCGAAGAGATCGCGGACGAACGCCACGTCGGGTTC
>JACMOF010000159.1 GCA_014378155.1 Caulobacter sp.
CGACACCGACTGGTAGGTCGAGACGACCACCCGCTTGATCTTGGCTTCGGCGTGCAGGGGGGCCAGCACCACCACCAGCTGCGCCGTGGAGCAGTTGGGGTTGGCGATGATGTTCTTGGGCATCTTCAGCACGGCGTCGGGATTAACTTCGGGCACCACCAGCGGCACGTCCGGATCCATCCGGAAGTGGCTGCTGTTGTCGATGACGATCGGACCGGCCGCGCCGATCTTCTCGCCCCATTCCTTGGAAATGGCGCCGCCGGCGCTCATCAGGACGATATCGACCGTGCTGAAGTCGAACTGAGCCAGGTCCTCGCAGTGCAGGATTTTGTTGCCGAACGAGACTTCCACGCCGATGGATTTGCGCGAGGCTATGGCATGCATTTTCTCGACGGGGAACTTCAGTTCCTCGAGGATATTGAACATCTCACGGCCCACATTGCCCGTGGCGCCGACCACGGCGACCCGGTAACCCATCGCAGCCTCCAATTCGATTGTTTCCACGCCTGCAGTGGCGAGAGCGGACCCGTTACGCCCGGGAGGGCCGGGAAGCAAGAACAGGCTTTCTAAGGCGACGCTTAGCGCAGAGCGTTGGGGGAAGATTTTATCTGGTGTGGACGGGTTCTGCATCTGACGCGTCGCGGCGGCTAACGTTTCTCCGCCTTCACGAAATCCACGAACGCCCGTAGCGGCGCGGGCATGTGCCGGCGGCTTGGATAGTAGAGATAGGGTCCGCTGAACGGCGGCAGCCAGTCGTCCAGCACCGTCTCCAGCTTTCCGGCCGCGACGAGGTCGGCGACGAAGTCCTCGAAGGTGGCCAACAGGCCCACGCCGGCCACGGCTGCGGCCTGTTCCAGGTCGATGCTCGTGGTGATCAGCGGTCCCTCGGGCGAGACGCGGATCACCTCGCCGTCCTTCTCGAACTCCCAGGCATAGCTGGTTCCGCTGGCGAAGCGGTGGCGGATGCAGGGATGGTTGAGCACCTCTCGGGGGTGAACCGGCCGGCCGTGCCGCTCGAAATAAGCCGGCGCGCCCACCACCACGAAGCGCTGCGGGCCGGCCAGGGGGACGGCGATCATGTCCTTTTCCAGCCGCTCGTCGTAGCGCACGCCGGCGTCGAAGCCGGCCGCCAGCACATCGACGAAGCTGTCCTCGACCGTGACCTCGACCCGGACGCCCGGGTGGGCGGCCAGGAAGCGCGGGATCAGGTCCGGAAAGACGATCCGCGACACCGCGCCGGGCACGTTGAGCCTCAACACCCCCGTGGGGCTGTCGCGGAAGGCGTTGACCTCGTCCAGCGCCAGGGTCACGTCGGCCAGGGCCGGGGTCAGCCGGGCCAGCAACCGCCCGCCGGCCTCGGTGGGGGTGACGCTGCGGGTGGTGCGGTTCAGCAGGCGGACGCCAAGATCGGCCTCCAGTCGGCGCAGCGCCTCGGACAGCGACGAGGCCGACACCCCGCGCAAGGCCGCCGCGCCGCGGAAGCTTCGCGCCCGGGCCACGGCGGTGAACGCGTCGAGATCGGCAAGGTCGGGCTTGGCCATTGTGCGGATTCCCAAACAGCTCGTGCAGCGGTGAATGGATTATCGCACGCGAGACGCCGAGGCATAGTCCCCTCGTCGCATTCAAGGAGACACCCCATGCAGCAGCGCAAACTCGGAAATACCGGCCCCACCGTCTCGGCCCTGGGCCTGGGCGCCATGGGCATGTCGGGCATGTACGGCCCCTCGGACCGCGCCGAGAGCCTGGCGACGATCGACGCCGCCCTGGAGGCCGGGATCACCTTGATCGACACCGGCGACTTCTACGGCATGGGCCATAACGAGATGCTGATCGGCGAGGCCTTGAAGGCCCAACCTCTAAAAGGAAGCAAGCGCGACCAGGCGATCCTCAGCGTCAAGTTCGGCGCCCAGCGCGATCCGGCCGGCGGCTGGATCGGCTTTGACGGCCGTCCGGCGGCGGTGAAGACCTCGCTGGCCTACACGCTGCAGCGCCTGGGCGTCGACCATATCGACATCTACCGCCCGGCCCGCCTGGACCCCTTCGTGCCGATTGAGGACACGGTCGGAGCCATCGCCGAGATGGTCCAGGCCGGATACGTGCGCCACATCGGCCTGTCGGAGGTCGGGGCTGCAACCATCCGCAAGGCCCATGCCGTCCATCCGATCGTTGACCTGCAGATCGAATATTCGCTGATCTCGCGGAGCCTCGAGGACAGGATCCTGCCGGTGCTGCGCGAGCTGGGCATCGGCATGACCGCCTATGGGGTGCTGTCGCGCGGCCTGATCAGCGGCCATTGGAACAGGGAGCTGGGGCAGGCGCCGGGCGACTTCCGCAGTCACTCGCCGCGCTTCCAGGGCGATAATGTCGACAGGAACCTGGCCCTGGTCGAGGCCCTGCGGACAATCGCGGCGGCCAAGGGCGTCAGCGTCGCCCAGATCGCCATCGCCTGGGTCGCCGCCCAGGGCGACGACATCGTGCCGCTGGTCGGGGCCCGCACCCGCGCCCGGCTGGCCGAGTCGCTGGGATCGCTGGACGTGATCCTGTCGGCAGACGACCTGGCGGCCATCGAGCATGCGGTTCCCAAGGACGCGGCGGCCGGCACGCGCTACGCCGAGGCTCAGATGGCCCACCTCGACAGCGAGCACTAGCCGGGCGTTTGGCTTACACAGAAACAGC
>JACMOF010000160.1 GCA_014378155.1 Caulobacter sp.
CTTGGCCGCGCGCCGAGATGATGCGCTCCAGGCCCGCGAAGGCCCCGCCGCAGATGAACAGGATGTTGGTGGTGTCAACCTGCAGGAATTCCTGCTGCGGATGCTTGCGCCCGCCCTGCGGCGGCACGGAGGCCACCGTGCCTTCCATGATCTTCAGCAGGGCCTGCTGCACGCCCTCGCCGGACACGTCGCGGGTGATCGACGGATTGTCAGACTTGCGGCTGATCTTGTCGATTTCATCGTTATAGACGATGCCGCGCTGAGCCCGCTCGACGTTGTAATCGGCGGCCTGCAGAAGCTTCAGCACGATATTCTCGACGTCTTCACCCACATATCCGGCTTCGGTCAGGGTGGTGGCGTCGGCCATCGTGAACGGCACGTCGATGATTCGAGCCAGGGTCTGGGCAAGCAGCGTCTTGCCCGTACCGGTCGGACCGACCAGCAGGATGTTGGATTTGGCCAACTCGACATCGTTGTTCTTCGAAGCGTGGTTCAGGCGCTTGTAATGGTTGTGCACAGCAACCGCGAGAACCTTCTTGGCGTGACTTTGCCCGATCACGTAATCGTCCAGGACTTCACAGATCTCGCGCGGCGTGGGCACGCCATCCTTGGACTTCACGAAGGCGATCTTGTGCTCTTCACGGATGATATCCATGCAGAGTTCGACGCATTCATCACAGATGAACACCGTCGGACCCGCGATGAGCTTACGCACCTCGTGCTGGCTCTTCCCGCAGAAAGAACAGTACAGGGTGCTCTTGGTGTCGCCGCTCGCGGCTTTCGTCATGGTCGCTTCTCACGCTAGGGCGGTCCAGGCCAGAACCGGAACCGCCGACTCCTATGCGCCCAACTCGCCACCGAAGCGGCAGGTTATACGCCGGGAGTTGTCTAATCCTTGACATTCCCCGATCCGGACGCACCGCACAAGCCTTGGAGCCGTTTTACAGCCCCCAAGTTCGTGGATGGTGTGTGCGGTTTCAGGGAATTCTTCTCTAAGATGGCGTTCCGACACGTCAACGCAAGCCGGAGGTGGTTCGCTCCAACGTCTCGTTTGCCACAAACGGCGATGGCCTTAGGTGACGTCTGCGGAATCGTGATGCAAGGCCGTCGAGTTTGCAGGGCGCGCAAGCGCGGAGACGCATGGCGAAACGTTCACTGATGGCCAAGGGGCTGACGGCGTCGACCCCGATGATGGGCGACATGCACGAGGATCCACCCCTGGTGGCCTTCGATTTCGATGGCACACTGACGGTCCGAGACAGCTTCACGGCCTTTCTGAGATGGCGGGTCAGCCCAGCGCGTCACGCCTTGGGCATGATCCGCTTGGCGCCTGCCGCCGTGGTCTACCTGTTCGACCGCAACCGGGGCAAGATCAAGGCCGCCGCCGTGCGCGAGTTCCTCCGCGGTGTCAGCCTCGAGCGACTTGAGCGGGACGCCCGCGCCTTTGCCCAGTCCGAGGCGCCCAAGCTGTTCCGCCCCGACGCCTTGGCTGTCTGGCGGCGCTGGCGGGCCAAGGGCGCCAAGCTGGTGATCGTCACCGCCTCGCCCGACATGATCGTCGCCCCCTTCGCTCGAGGCCTGGGCGCCGACCTGCTGATTGGCTCGCGCCTGGCCCTCGACCTCAACGACAAGATCACGGGCGCGCTGCTGGGTCCCAACTGCCGGGGCCCGGAAAAGGTCGTGCGGCTGCGCGAGCAATTCGGCGACGATATGTCGCTGGCCGCCGCCTATGGCGACACCTCCGGCGACCGCGAGATGCTGGCGATCGCCCACGAGAAGGGCTACCGGATTTTCCGCGGCAAGCCGGGGTAAAGGCCCTCCCCCATGGGGAAGGCTGTCGCGAAGTGACCGGTGGGGGGCGTTGTAGGGTCGTCGATCATCGGGTCGTCCGTCATCCGATCACTCCCCCCTCCGTCCGCTCCGCCGATACCTCCCCCCAAAAGGGGGAGGACTTGATGGACACGACTTCGCCGCTTCACGCGGCGGGCCGCTGAAGGTGTGGGGAGGGCCGCGGAGCGCCGGGCTGAGCCCGGAAGCTTTGTAGGAAATACCGTTTCGACTCAGACCGACGCTCCGCGCGGTCCTTATCCGGGAGCGACCGGCGTTCGGCGCTATTGGCGCCTCGCCGATCGAAGCCCCCGACGGGCGGGCCGGGCTCGCGTTGCCCAGTCCCGGAACGCCTGCGTCACCGCGAGCCTGTCGTCTCGTCCGTCCTCGCCCCACGCCGTACTTGTGTTCCACGCCCGGCCGGCACCAGAAGGATGAAGTCACGACCCCTCGCGGAGCCGCCGCCGACGAGCACACCCGCTCGACCGCACCCCAAGGCCGCGAAGGTCGCAGGCCTTAGCCCCCTCCCCATCGCCTTGAAGCCCGTTGATTATGCGGCGCCGTGAAACGGGGAGGATAAGTCTATTTTCGGCATTGAATTTGTTGGGGAAACACGCCGGGAGCGATGAGCGAGAACCTATTTTTGCCGTCGCCGTTGGTGATCTGGAGGTCTGCTTGCCGCTCGGGCGCTAACAGCCGCTTTCGACCCTTTGCCAGACAATCGAAAGGTCTGCTTAGCGGCGCCCCCCCCGGGGGCACACCCCTGCCCGCCTCCGCAGGTTCCGGACAAGAAAAAAGCCGCCGACCTCGCGGGCGGCGGCTTCATCTCGCGAAAGAGAAAGGCCCTTAGGCCTTCTCGTCCGCCTCGTCGCGGCTTTCGTTGATGTGGTCGATCAAGCCCCAGGCCTTGGCTTCCTCGGCGCTCATGAAGTTGTCGCGGTCCAGGTCGCGCTCGACCTCTTCATAGGTCCGCCCGCAGTGCTTGACGTAGATTTCGTTCAGGCGACGCTTGGTCTTCGAGATGTCCTCGGCGTGGCGCACGATGTCCGAGGCCTGGCCACGGAAACCGCCCGAGGGCTGGTGAACCATGATGCGGGCGTTCGGCAGGGCGATACGCTGGCCGGGCGCGCCAGCGCAGAGCAGCAGGCTGCCCATCGAGGCCGCCATGCCCATGCACACCGTCGAAACGGGGCTCTTGATGTATTGCATCGTGTCGTAGATCGCCAAGCCCGACGTCACCACGCCACCCGGCGAGTTGATGTACATGGCGATCTCCTTCTTGGGGTTCTCGGACTCCAAGAAGAGCAGCTGGGCGCAGATCAGGCTGGCCATGCCGTCTTCGACGGGACCGGTCAGGAAGATGATCCGCTCTTTCAGCAGACGGGAGAAAATATCGAACGCCCGCTCGCCGCGGCTGGTCTGTTCGACCACCATCGGGACGAGGTTCATGGCCGTCGCCATCGGATCATACATAGGGATCGCCCTTTTCATTGTGTCTGGGCGGCGCGAGCGAATCAGCCCCCGCGCGCCGTCGCTCTCGCATATCGCGTGGCGCTTAACAGGTTGCAAGGAGCCGGCGCGACGCTTGCGCCATGAAAAAGGGCGCGCCCCTCGCGGACCGCGCCCTGTTCACGTCAAATGATGGAGGCCTTAACCGCCATAGCCTTCCGGAAGATCGTCTTCTTCCATCAGCTCTTCCTTGGAGACTTCCTTTTCCTCGATCTTGGCCTGGCCGAAGATCAGGTCGACAACCTTGTCCTCATAGATCGGGGCGCGCAGGGCGGCCTGAAGGTCGGCGCGCTGGCGGTACATGTCGAACACCTGCTGGGCTTGCGCGCCATATTGGCGGGCTTCGCGCATCATGGCGTCGGCCAGTTCCTGCTCGGTGACGGCCACGTCGTTCTTGCGGCCGATCTCGGCCAGCACCAGACCCAGGCGGACGCGGCGCTCGGCGATCTTGCGGTACTCGTCCTTCAGCTGGTCTTCGCTCTTGCCTTCGTCCTCGGGCGACAGGCCGCCTTGGGTCTTGTCGGCCTGCACCTGTTGCCAGATGCCGTCGAACTCGGCGTCGACCATGCGCGGCGGCAGCGGGAAATCATGCTTGGTGTCGAGGACGTCTAGCAGGGCGCGCTTCAGCTTGAAGCGCGAGCTGTTGCTGTAGCGACCTTCCAGGTTCGACTTCAGCAGGTCCTTCAGTGCGGCCAGGTCCGACAGACCCAGGCGCTTGGCCAGCTCGTCGTCGGGCTCGGCGTCGACCGGGGCGCGCACTTCCTTGACGGTGGTGACAAACTCAGCGGCCTTGCCGGCCAGGTTGGCGGCTTGGTAATCGGCCGGGAAGTCGACCTTCACGGTGACGACGTCTTCCGGCTTGGCGCCGACCAGCTGGGCCTCGAAGCCCGGGATGAATTGGTTCGAACCGAGCGTCAGCTCGGCGTCGGTCGCCGTGCCGCCATCGAAGGCCACGCCGTCGATCGTGCCGACGAAGTCGATCACCAGCTGGTCGCCGTCCTTGGCCTTCAGCGACTTGCCCTTGCGCGGCTCATAGGTGCGGGCCTGCTTTGCCAGGTCGGCCAGGGCCTCATCGGTCTCGGCGTCGGAGACTTTGTAGACCGGCTTGACTAGCTCGATCGAGGCCGGATCGATCGGCTCGAACTCGGGCATGACCTCGACGGCCAGGTCGAAGGCCAGGTCTTCGCCGCCGGCCAGAACCTTGTCCATGTCGGACGAGGGCTTAAGGTCGGGCTGGCCCGCCGGGCGCAGCTTGTTGTCGTCCAGAACCTTCTGGGCGCCTTCGTTCAGCGTCGCCTCGATGACTTCACCCATCAGGGCCTTGCCATAGAGGCGGCGAACGTGGGCAGTCGGCACCTTGCCAGGGCGGAAGCCCTTGACGTTCATCTGAGGCGCGACCTCGGCGATCCGGGCCGTAAGACGCGTGGCGAGTTCACTCGCGGGCACCGTCACGCCATAAACACGGCTGAGGCCTTCGCCCGACTTTTCTACGATTTGCATCGACATTCTTTAGCTTCTCGGCTCTTCGGGCGTTCGCGCCCGTCGTCCGCCCCGGGGGACAAAACATCAAAGCCGCCCACGTCACCGGGGCGGCGAAAGAGCGCCCTTATGTCACGCGTTTGGCGACCATCCAAGGGCGTTGGCGTCCGCCAGGCGAAAGACCCGGCGAATTCGGCGCATCCGCCAGGCTGGGGGCCCGGCGGGGGTGGTGCGGATGAGAGGACTCGAACCTCCACGCCTCTCGGCGCTAGAACCTAAATCTAGTGCGTCTACCAGTTTCGCCACATCCGCGCCGTGCGCTGAAGGCGGGTTAGACATGCCAGGCGAAGTTGGCAAGTCGCGAGGCGCTACAACTCGCGACGGAGCGCCCGAAACCAGCGCCGACCCTTATTTTGCCCTGTCACGAAATATCGTCGATCGACTGGAACCAGAGGCACGGTCGCCGGTTATCCTCATGTCCGACGCTGTTGAAAAACGCCTCGGGCCAACACCGGCCCAGGCCATGCCCCCCCCGACTGACGCCTGGGCCGGTGTCCCTTCCCCATTAAAGCTTCTAACCGCTGCGCGGTTGCGCGCCATCCACGAGCAAACGCGCGAGCACGGCTGGCGCGAGGCCAGGCAGATCCTCGGCGATCAGGCCTGGCCCGTGGGAAGCGCCGGCCTCGGCATGAATCCAGGCGCCCGCGCAGGCGGCCTCGTAACTCTCCATGCCCTGGGCGATGAGGCCGGCGATGAACCCCGCCAGAACGTCGCCGGAACCGGCGGTGGCCAGCCATGGCGTTCCGTTCAGGCTGATCGCCGCCCGCCCGTCGGGGGCGGCGACGACGGTGTCGGGTCCCTTAAGCAGCACGACCGCGCCAGCCCGCCGCGCGGCGTCCCGCGCTGCCGTGATCCGCTCGGGCGACGCGGCCAGCAGGCCGGGAAAAATCCGTTCGAACTCGCCCGGATGCGGGGTCAGCACGTCGTCGCGATCCAGCGCCGAGAACAAAGCGGACGGATCCTGCGCGAAACTGGTCAGGGCGTCGGCGTCCACCACCAGCGCCGCGCCGGTGCGCGCCAGGGCGAACAGATGCCGCATCGTGCCCTCGCCGACCCCGGCCGCCGGCCCGATCACCACGGCGTCCGCTTGCTCGGCGCGTGTCCGCAGGTCGGCCTCGTTCTCGAACGGCGCCAACATCACCGCTTCCAGATGGGCGGCGTTGACCGCCAAGGCGTTGGGCGGCGACAGCACGGTGACCACGCCCGCCCCGATCCGCAGACCCGCCCGCGCCGCCAGGCGGGCCGCGCCCGTGCGCCAGGCGTCACCGCTCACCACCATCAGCCGGCCGCGATCGTGCTTGTGCGCGTCGTTCGCCGGCCAGGGAAAGCGCGAAGCCCAGAGGTCTGGCGTGTTCTCGAACAGCAGACCCTGCCCGCTCGTCGACAGGCCGATATCGCCCACCAGGCCCTCGCCGCAAGCGGCCGGGCCCGCCGTGAGCACATGCGCCGGCTTGCGGCGATGGAAGGTCACCGTGAGTTCGGCCGCCAGCGCCCACGCGCCGAGGGGGCGTCCGGTGTCGCCCATCAGGCCGCTCGGGACATCGACGGCGACGATCCGTCTGCCGGCGGCGCCGTCGCGCGCCAGGATTTCGGCCTCGCCTTCGAGCGGGCGCGACAGGCCCGCCCCGAACAGGCAATCGACATA
>JACMOF010000161.1 GCA_014378155.1 Caulobacter sp.
CACCCTCGACCACGAAGCCATTCCCGAGGCCGGCTGGCCAGCCATGACCATGGGCTTCAAGGCCGCTCCGGCCCTGCTGGACGGCGTCGCGGTCGGCGACAAGGTCGCCTTCGACCTGAAACTCCATGACGGTTCGGGCGAAGTCACCGCCATCAGCAAGCGATGACCTTCGCCTTGGCGGGAGCGCATGCGTTCCCGCCTCGCAATCGCCGCCTTCCCATCGGACCGCCATCCTGCCGCCTCGGGCTTCCCGGCTGCCCTCCAGCAAGGTCTTGATCCCATGTCCCGCTCACGCCTGACCCTCGCCGCCGCCGCGATCCTCACACTGGCGGCCTCCCCCGCCCTGGCCCATCCTAAGCTGCTGTCGGCCTCGCCGTTCGCAGGCGGGGTCAGCGGCCCGACCAATCGCCTGACGCTGCATTTCAGTGAGCCGCTGGTCGCCAAGTCCTCCAGCGCCGATCTGACCGCGACCAGCATGATGATGGGCGGCAAGCCGATGGCCCATGTGATGAAGGTCGACGGCGTCGTCGCGGTGCTCGATCCGGCCGACCACAAGACCCTGCTCCTGACCCTGAAAGCGCCGCTCACGGCGGGGACTTACAAGGTCGACTGGCATGTCGTGTCGACCGACACCCATCGCCTGAAGGGCGACTACAGCTTCACCGTCAAATAGGCCGACGATGGACCTCGTCAACATCCTGGTGCGGCTGCTCCAGTACGGCGCGCTGCTGCCGCTGTTCGGACTGACAGCGTTCGCGATCCATGCGCAGGACGCCCAGAGCCGCAGGGACCATCGACAGGTCGTGATCGTGTTGACCGCCATCGGCCTGTTGACCGCCCTCGCCTCGGTGCTGATCCTGGCGGCGATGATGAGCGGCGACCCGGCGGGCGCGGCGGATCCCGCCACCCTCTCGGCCGCGATCATCGGCACGTCGGCCGGCCGCGCGGGCCTGCTGCGCGTGGCGGCCTTGGCGCTGCTTCTCGGCTTAGTCAGATTCGGCGGTCCGCTGTCTCGACTGATCTGCGCCGCTGTGGCCTTGGCCACCCTGGCCTGGGCCGGTCACGCCGCCGGTGGCGAAGGCCTGGCTGGCGCCCTTCATCTGTCGGCCGATGTCCTGCACCTGTGGGCCGCAGGGATCTGGCTCGGAGCCCTGGTCGCCTTCTGCGCCATGGTCGCCGAAAGACGTCCTGACCCCGCCGCCACGGCTGACGTCCTGGCGGCCCCAACGGAGCGGTCCAGACCTTCGCCTTCGCCGACAAAGGCGCCTTCCTGGAGTCGGTCGAGGCGATCCCCGAACCCCATGGGTTCGATGCACGGCTGTCGATCGCCCACGGCTCGCACGGCCACGACTTCGACGTCATCTTTGCCGAACATGACCATGATCACGGCCATGACCACGGCGGCCCGGACGTTTCGGACCCCGGCTACCAGGACGCCCACGAGCGCGCCCACGCCAACGACATCAAGCAGCGTTTCGCCGGTCGCGATCTAACCACGGGGCAGATCATCCTGTTTGGCCTGACCGGCGGGCTGATCCCCTGCCCGGCCGCCATCACGGTGTTGTTGCTGTGCCTGCAGCTCAAGCAGATTGCGCTCGGCGCGACCCTGGTGCTGTGTTTCTCGATCGGCCTGGCCATCACCATGGTCACCGTCGGGGTCGTGGCGGCCCTGGGTATGCGTCACGCCGAAAAACGGTTTGGGAGCGCGTTCTCGACCTTCACGCGTCGCGCGCCCTACGCGTCAGGCGTGCTGATCACCGTCGTCGGCCTGATCTTGGCCGTGCAAGCCGTGCGGGCTCTCTTGGCTTAAGGCGTCGCCGCGACGCCATCGCCAGGCACGCCACGCCATCTGCCGAGTCTACGCTACGGGGCGACTGACCCCTGATAAGCTTGGAACCACAACTCCGGCGACGAGGCCTAGTTGCCAGGTTTTCGTGGACACCCGGGTCACGTTGCAACTGACCGCAGCCTCTTGGTAGGGCACGACGCATATTTGTAGCGACCAGCGAAGCGAAAAACTTTGCCTGTTATTGGCTAAATGGCGCTGGCTTCACCAATTTAGCCATCGGCAAAACGCGTCGCTTGGCGAAGCCTAGTGCGGCCAATCCTATCATTTGACTTGATACTATGCGGAGTGCGCCACAGTTCGGCCAGTTGGTGAACCAGCCGGAGATCGTGGCGTTGTCGGCTGAGGCGTAAACGCCGTGGGTGGGAAAAGCCGTTGTCGCAATCGTCTACAGCAGTCGTCGCCGCGCGCGACCTGACCCCCGCGGGCATCGAAGCTGAAAAGCTGAATTTCGCCAGCGACCTCAAGATCTTGACGCCCACCCTGCGGCGATACGCTCGCTCACTCTCGGGGTCCACCGACGCCGCCGAGGATCTTCTTCAAGACACGCTGGAAAGGGCTTGGCGCGCCCGGGAGCGATATGACCCAGCGCGCGGCCTGCGGCCTTGGCTCGCGACCATCATGCGCAACCGCTTTTATGACGTGGTGAGCGCCAGCCGGGACACGATCCAGGATGTTGATGGAAAATACGCGGCAGAGCTGTCGGTGCTGCCCACTCAGCTCTTCAGACTGGAAATTGAGGGCGTTATTCTCGCGATTGACGCCCTGCCTGCTCCTTACCGCGAAGCCATTTACGCCATCATCTTGCAAAGCCTAAGCTATGAAAGCGGCGCTGCGCTCATCAAATGTCCGATCCCGACGCTCAAAAGCCGGGTGCAGCGGGGCAAGTTGATGCTGCAGAAAAGCGTACTGGCTTAGCCGTGGTGCGGTACGCCGCGCGCGCAATGGCGTTAGACGACCGGTGCGGGCCTTGTTTTGATAGCAGACGTCGTCGTTTCCGCCTGCGTCCTTGAGGCGGCGCCCACCCTCGGCTGAATAATAATCGTCAAGCTGAACCAGGGGAGACCTGACGCCCTATAGAATTTCGGCCGCGGCACAATCACGAAGTCCTAATATTCCCAAGTCCCCATGCATCTTCATCGCCCCATCGTTCGTATCTGGCACCAAAGCTGACAGATGCAATGCTCTGTCGCCACGATTTGGGGCCGAAGGTGTCCGACGACTTTCGAGACCAACTTATCGCATTGACGCCAAAGATACGCGCCTACGCGATGTCGCTAACGCGCGCGCGTCATTGGGCGGACGACCTCGTGCAAGATACCTTGGAAAGAGCGTGGCGGGCCCGAGCCAGTTTTCGTCCTGAATCCGATTTGCGGATCTGGTTATTCACCATCCTGCGAAACCGCTTCACCGACGGATATCGCCGCCAGCGGCACACGGTGCAAGATGTCGATGGCGAGCATGCCATTCGCCTGAGTTCGCCCGCCGAGCAGAACTGGCGCCTGCAATATGGCGACCTGCTGGCGGCGATCGAGCGATTGCCGCCTGACAGCCGTTCCGCCCTCGTCCTGATCAGCGGCGCGGGGCTGACGTTCGAGGAGGCGGCAAAGGTCTGCGGTTGCCCCGTCAGTACGGTGAAAAGCCGCGTCCAACGCGCCCGACGCCTGCTGATGGAATTCGTCGATATCGCGCCCGCGCGAAAAGCTCGACGAGCGACGCGGGGAGACGAAGCGGCCTCCGCAAAATCGACCGAAGCTTTTCTCCAATGATCGCTCGGGGCCGCACCTTACGCCTGCGCCGCTGGGCCATTAGCCTGATCGTCGTTGCGTTTCACTTCGTTGTTTTCGCGGCGATGTCGCTCGGCCCCACGGTTGTTCCCACGCCACAAGCCGAGCCGGGCGTGCTGACGGTCGCACTGTTTGACAGGCTCGCACCGCGCGCCACGCCGACGCCCGAGACGCCGACGCCGACCGAGCCCCTGCCCGACCGTCCGCCCAGTCCGACCACGGACGACAAGCCTGCTTCCGCGCCGCTACTCGCACCAACCCCCGCGCCCCTGGACGTGGTCGCGGTGGTGCGCGAACTGGCGGTGGCCGATCCCACCGCGCAGCCTCGCCCCCTGTCGCACGCCGCCGCGTCGCGTCCCGAGGCGGCTGTGACCGTCAGTCAAACGGCCGACAGCGCATCGACCTGCCAGATGACCGAACAGCTGCAGGCGCGCCTGGCCGCCGATCCGCAAGTGTTGGCGGCCTTGGCCCGCATACCGCGCGACGCCAGATCGGTGGCCAACGCGCTGATGCTATGGGATGGCGCGTGGGTCGGAACAGACCAGCGAGAGACCGCCCAGGCCCTGACGACGCTCCAGGCATCCATCGCCGCGGCGATCGAAACCGCCTCGCCCGATTGCCGGAGCCTGCCCGTACTCGGCCCACGCCTGCTCTCCATCCCCGACGCCAGCGGCGCCACCTTGCTTGTGATCGGATCGGGCGCTTGGCATTGGGACGATCTTTTGACGCAGCAAACTTCCAAGCTCGGCTAAGCTAGAAAACCGTTTAAAATCAATGCACTGCCAATCTTGGCGAAATATTGACGAAAGTTTCGAGCCGCCTGCGTCCGTCTGCGGAGTGCAGCGTATCTCAGATGAACCGTGTAGTGAGATCCGGCCTCCCGCCGACCCGCCGCGACGGTGAACGTGTGTTTCGCACGATCAAAGAGGGCGGTCATGAAGAGACGTTATGGATTTGGACTTGCGACGGCGTTCGCGGCCCTGATGGTTTTCGCAGCCGGGCCCAGCGTGGCGTCCAGCCACCGGGAAGCGCCGGGCATCACCAAGACACCGAAAGTCGACGGGACCGATTTCTATATGTTCCGCAGCTACGCGCCGGGCCGTGAGGGCTTCGTGACCTTCATCGCCAACTACATTCCCCAGGGCGGACCCGGCGAAGGCCCTAACTATTTCACCATGGACCCGGACGCGGTCTACGAGATCCATGTCGACAACGACGGCGCCGTCAACGGCGGCGCGATGGAGGACCTGACTTTCCAGTTCAAGTTCTCCAACACGCTGCGCAATGACACCGGCCTTACGCTGAACGTCGGCGGCAAGACCCTCCCGATCCCGCTGCGCCACGTGGGGCCGATCAGCGCGACAGACGACCCCAATCAGGGCGAGCAGGAATCCTATACCCTGACCGTCATTACCGGCGATCGCCGGACTGGAACACGGGCCAGCGCCACTAACGCGGCCGGCGGCGGCCTGAGCTTCCGCAAGCCGTTCGACAACGCGGGCAACAAGTCGATTCCGAACTACGCCAACTACGCCAACCAGTTCATCTACGACGTCAATCTCCCGGGCTGCGCAACGGCCGCCAAGGTCTTCGTCGGCCAGCGCGCCGAGGCCTTCGCCGTCAATCTGGGCCCGATCTTCGACCTGGTGAATTTCGTGCCTATCGAGGGGGCCAGCGCCCCTGGCGCCAACGACAACGGCGGCTTCCCGGGCGGCATCAAGCAGAGCGCTGACAACCAGGAACTGATCGGCAAGAAGAACGTGACCTCGCTCGCGCTCGAAGTGCCGATCGCGTGTCTCACGGGATCGGGCAACGGAACGATCGGCGCCTGGACGACAGCCAGCCTGCCGCAAGCCCGCCTTCTCGACCCATCGCCGACCTATCAATCGACGGCCACTCAAGGCGGCGCCTATGTGCAGGTCTCGCGCCTGGGTGAGCCCCTGGTCAACGAACTGGTCATCGGCCTGCCGCAGAAGGACCTGTTCAACGCCGCCAAACCTACCCAGGACGGCGCCCTGGCCGACTATGTGACCAATCCCACCTTCCCAGCGATCCTGGACGCTCTGTTCCGCGCTCCGGTCAATGCCACCCTGGGCACAAACTTCACCAACCTCGCGCCTAACAACTTCCCGCGCGCTGACCTAGTGGCCACCTTCTTGACGGGCATCGCCACGCTCAATCAACAGAAGACGGTCACCCCGTCCGAGATGCTTCGGCTGAACACCGGCGTAAATCCCACGCCGCGCGCCACCCAGAGCTCCTTCGGCGTGGTTGGCGATGACCTCGCCGGCTACCCCAACGGTCGTCGCCCCGGCGATGACGTGGTCGACATCACCCTGCGCGTGGCCATGGGCCGCCTGTGCCATCCCGTGCCGATCAACCACGTGCAGACCGATCTTAAGCTGTGCACGCCCGCGAACGCGCCGACCGGTATGGTCGCATACACCGATGGCGCACCGAGCAGCGCGACCACCCTGGCCGCGACCTTCCCCTACCTCAACACTCCGCTGCGCGGCTCTCCGCGTCCGCAGACCCAGCCGTAGGAGAAACAGCGATGATCCGCATTCTGCGCAATATCGCCGTTATCGGGCTATTGGCGGCCAGCGTCGCCGCATGCGGCGGCGGTGGCGGCGGTGGCGGCGGTTCCGTGGCGGTGACCCCGCCGACGGCCAGCCCGCCGTCCATCCAAAGTGCGTTCGGGGCGGGGTTTGCGACCCTGTTCAACGCGGGTCCCAATACCGACCCAGCCAAGCCCACGACCGGGGACGTGATCGCCCTCAGCCTGACAACCGACCCGCTCAAGCTGCGCTAGCGAGCGGGGTTGGCCTACGAACAAGGCGGGGGGGGGCGGGGC
>JACMOF010000162.1 GCA_014378155.1 Caulobacter sp.
CGCCGGTGATCAGGATGGGGATCGAGCTCTTGGCGGCCCGCTCGCCCATGCGCTTGACCAGGGTCATGGCCGGCGAGGTTCCGATCAGGTCGGCGAAGGTGGTGCGGTTGCCGGCCCGCTTGGTCAGCCGCTCGACCTCGCCCTTCAGCGAGGTCATCGACAGGGCGTTGCGGATCGAGACGGTGATCCGCTCGGGGCTGGCCGGCTTGATGAAGAAGTCGGTGGCGCCGGCCTGCATGGCCTTGACCACCGTGTCGACGCCACCGCTCGCCGTCAGCACGATCACCGGCTGGGCAAAGCCGCGCGCCCGCATTTCCTGCAGGGTCTCGTGGCCCGTCATGCCGGGCATGACCAGGTCCAGCAGCACCACATCCACCGGCGCGCCGCTGGCCAGGTGAGCCATGGCCGCGTCGCCGTTCTCGGCGTGCGAGACCGCGAAGCCGTCGCGCTCGAGCACGGCCTGGATCAGCCGACGTTGAGTCGGATCGTCGTCGACGACGAGAACCGTCTTGGTCATTTGAAGACACCCACTGAACCGGCCGCGTCCGACATGGGACAGGGCTCTTGTTGGTTCAGAGTGATACAGGACGGGTGTAAAGACCGGGTTTCGGAGACGTGAGTCAGGGATTAACGGTCGCCCTTAACGCGGGGTAACGAACGGCCGCGTCAGACGATGTCAGCCGGCCTTGCCGGGGTTGATCCGGCGGATCTCGCCGCCGCTCTGGCTGACCCGCCGCGCGTCGATGCGGGTCTCGCCCTCGGGGCCGACATGGCAGACGCCGGCGAAGTGGGTTTTGCGGGCGGTCTTCTTCTCGGTGGTGATCGCCTCGAACCGCACGTCCATCGCCCCGTCGGCGCGCTTGGCGTCGGTGTCCATATTGGTGACCTCAAGGCCCGTGAGCGGGCCAATATTGAACTTCTCCTTCAACCGCTCGGTGCAGCTGTGGAAGATGAACACGCTGCGCACCGAGGTCGCGAACCAACCCATGGGTTTGTCCGTCGCCATGGCCGACGGCGCGGTGGCAAGACTCAGCACAATGGCGATAGCGGCGGCGACGCGGAGCATCGAAGGTCCCTCAACGATAGAACAAGGATATTCGGGAGCGGGCTCCGGCGCATTTTAATTCGCGGTAATGGTGGGGGCTAGAGCATTTCTCGAGCGAAGTCGTTCCGGTTCGCGTGAAGAAAAATGCGTCAAAACAGAAGATTAGAGCTCACGGCCTGGCGCAGTCAGGTCGGGAAATGCTCTAGAGGCCCAGTAACGCCGAGAGCTTGCCGCGCACGGCTTCCAAGGTGGCAGGCGCGCAAAAACCGGCAGGCTTGGCGAAGCGCGCGCGCCAATCGACGCAACGCGCCTGATCGACCAGGACCGCGCCCTCGACGGGATCATTGGCCGCCAGCGCGACCTCCAGCGGCCAGCCGCGAGCCCTGCTGGTAATCGGCGCGACCACGGCTCGCCCCGTCGCGGCGTTATAGCCGCTATCCGAAAGGGTCAGGGCCGGTCGGCGTCCTGACTGTTCCGTGGCTTGGGTCGGGGCGAAATCGAGCCAGACGATCTCGCCAGGAACGGGCGACCAGTCGCTCACCAGACTTCACTGCCGCGCGCCGCGTCCTCGAATTCGAGAGGCGGAGGATCACCGTCGATCTGGGCGACCAACGCCTTGATGTCCCACTGGCGCGGGCGCAGCGTCAGGGCGCCGTCCTGGATCGTCAGGTCGAGGGGGGAACCGTCGCGCAGGCCGATCGCTTCCACCGCGTCCTTCGGCAGGCGGACGGCGAGGCTGTTGCCCCACTTGGCGACGGATGCGCGCATGGCTCGATCTCCGGCTGAAGTGTCTACAATGTAGAGCAATGACTTCGAAATTCAATCCATCGCGATTGCGTCCACCCCCTCACGCGCCATATCGGTAGACCATGAACGCCCCCTTCAAGACCGACGCCCTGCCCGAGTGGACTCTCGCCGACCTCTATGCCGGTCGCGATGATCCGCAGATCGAAACCGACCTGGCCGCCGCCAAGGCCGCCAATGACGAACTGACCTCGCTGGAGGGCTTGTTCCTGCAGGCCCGCGGCGAGCCAGAGCGCCTGGGCGTTCTGCTGGATCGCGGGATCAAGCTGTACGAGCAGGCGACCAACGGCCTGTGGAGCGTGGGGGCCTATGCCAGCCTGGCGGCCTCGGTCGCCCGCGACGACCCGGCCTGGGCCAAGTTTGAGGGCGACCTGCGGGCTCGCGCCTCGCAGATCGCCGCCGAGAGCCTGTTCTTCTCGCTGGAGCTGAACCAGCTTGAGGACGGTGAGCTGGAAGCGGCCTTGCAGGCCCATCCCGCCGCCAAGCGGTGGACACCGTGGCTACGCCGCCTGCGCCTGTCGCGGCCCCACGAGCTGTCGCCTGACCTGGAGCGCTACATCGTCGATCGCAGCCCGGCGGTGTCCAACTGGGTGCGGCTCTATGACGAGACCCTGGCCAAGCTGACCGCCAAGGTGGGCGACGAGACCCTCACCCTGCCCGAGGCCCTGAATCGCTTGTCGGACGCCGACAGCCAACGCAGGAAGGCCGCCGCCGACGCCCTGGCTCAGGCGCTGGAAGAGCGTGTCTCGACCCAGGCGCTGGTCATGAACACCCTGGCGTTCGAAAAGCAGGTCGAAGATCGCTGGCGGCATTTCGACAGTCCCGCCCAGTCGCGCCACCTGGCCAACGAGGTCGACGGCGACGCCGTCGACGCCCTGGAAGCCGCCGTGGTCGAGGCTTATCCGCGCTTGTCACACCGCTACTACGCGCTGAAGGCCAAGATCATGGGCCGCGAGACCCTGGACTATTGGGACCGCAACGCGCCCCTGACCGCCGCCACCCCCCGCGCCTATGGCTGGGATGAGGCGCGCGAGATCGTGCTCGACAGCTACCAGGCCCTGGCCCCCAAATTCGCCGACACCGCCCGAACCTTCTTCGCCGAGCCGTGGATCGACGCCCGCCCCCGCGTCGGCAAGCAGTCGGGGGCCTATTCGCACCCGGTCACCGCCGACCGTCACCCCTACGTCTTCATGAACTTCATGGGCGAGCGGCGCGACGTGCTGACCCTGGCCCACGAACTGGGCCACGCCGTGCACCAGACCCTGTGCGCGCCGCTGGGCACCCTGCTGGCCGACACCCCCCTGACCCTGGCCGAGACCGCCTCGATCTTCGGCGAGGGCCTGGTGTTCGACCGGCTGCTGGCCGAGGCCACCCCGGCTGACCGCAAGGGGCTGCTGGCGGGCAAGATCGAGGACGGGCTCAACACCGTGGTCCGCCAGATCGCCTTCCACCGCTTCGAGCGGCGTTTTCACGAAGCCCGCGAAGCGGGCGAGTTGGCTCCAGACCAGATCGGCCAGCTGTGGGTCGAGGTGATGGCCGAGAGCCTGGGCCCGGCCGTGACCCTCAATGCGGGCTATGAGCACTACTGGGCCTATGTCAGCCACTTCGTGCACGCGCCGTTCTATGTCTATGCCTATGCGTTCGGCGACCTGCTGGTGCGCGGCCTGATGGAAAAGCGCCGCGAGAACCCGGCGGCGTTCGCGCCGCTCTACGAGGACCTGCTGGCGGCCGGCGGCACCCGCACCTATGTCCAGGCGCTGGAGCCGTTCGGGCTGAACCCGCGCGACAAGGCCTTCTGGGCGGCGGGCTGCGCGCAGCTGGAGCGGTTGGTGGACGAGTTCGAGGCCTTGGTGTGAGGCGCGGCCCTGCACTCTTAAGTCCTCCCCTTTTGGGGGAGGTGGCGCGAAGCGCCGGAGGGGGGAATAATCCCACGCCGGCCGACTCCCCCCACCGTCGGCTTCACCGACACCTCCCCCACAGAGGGACGACCTAGAGCATGGCCGATAATCCCAGAGACCCCGAACGTGACCGCCTCGCCGGTCGCCTGACCCGCTTCGCCAAGGTCGGGGCCGGCCTGTCGGGCGCGGCCGTCAGCTACGGCGCCAACAGCCTGTTCGGCGGCGACAGCGCCGACGCCCGCAACGCCAAGGCCCTGAAGGTGGCCTTGGGCGGTCTCAAGGGTCCGCTGATGAAGGCGGCCCAGATGTTCGCCACGGTGCCCGACCTGCTGCCGCCGGAATTCGCCGCCGAGCTGGCCGAGCTGCAGACCAACGCCCCCGCCATGGGCTGGCCGTTCGTCCGCCGCCGGATGGCCGCCGAGCTGGGGCCGGAGTGGGAGGGTCGTTTCCACAGCTTCGAGCACGAGGCCGCCGCCGCCGCGTCCCTGGGCCAGGTGCACCGCGCCGTCGGGCCCGACGGTCGCGCCCTGGCGGTGAAGCTGCAATATCCGGACATGCAGAGCGCGGTCGAGAGCGATCTGGGTCAGCTGCGCGGCCTGTTTGGACTGTTCAAGCGCATGGACGGCTCGATCGACCCGACCGAGATGATCGTCGAGATCGGCGACCGCCTGCGCGAGGAGCTGGACTACGAGCGCGAGGCCAAGCTGATGGCGCTCTATGGCGACTTCTTCTCTGGCCGCGCCGAGATCCTGGTGCCCCAGCCCGTGCTATCGCTGTCGACCAAGCGACTGCTGAGCATGACCTGGATGCAGGGGCAGGGGTTGCTGGCCTTCAAGGACGCGCCTCAGGAGACCCGCGACCGCATCGCCGCCCTGCTGTTCGAGGCCTGGTGGACCCCGATGACCAAGCTGGGGATCATTCATGGCGACCCGCATCTGGGCAACTACACCTTCGGCGGGCCCGAGGGCGGCGATGGCGCGGCGCATCTGAACCTGCTGGACTTCGGCTGTATCCGCATCTTTCCGCCGCGCTTCGTCGCCGGGGTGGTGCGGCTCTATCGCGGCCTGCTGAACGACGATCGCGCCGAGCAGAGGGAGGCCTATCGCAGCTGGGGCTTCGCCAATCTCAATGACGACCTGGTCGATGTGCTGAACGTCTGGGCGCGGTTCATCTACGGCCCCTTGCTGGACGACCGGGTGCGCACCGTCGCCGACGATGTGCCGCCCGGCGAATATGGCCGCCGCGAGGCCTTCAAGGTGCGCCAGGCCCTGAAGGAAAAGGGGCCGATCACCATCCCCCGCGAGTTCGTGTTCATGGACCGAGCCGCCATCGGCCTGGGCGCGGCGTTCTTGCACCTTGGGGCGCGGCATAATTGGAAGGCGCTGTTCGAGGCCTCGTTGGAGGGCTTCTCGGAAGAGGGCCTGGCCCAGCGCCAGGCGGCGGTGTTGAGCGCGGCGGGGATCACCTAGTCCGCTCATCCCGGCGAATGCCGGGACCCAGGTCGTAAGGCCGAGCGGCGCCAAGAATTTCTAGATGCCCAGGCTGAAATCTGGGTCCCGGCATGCGCCGGGATGAGCGGATTGAAACGATGCAAGCCAGAACCCTCAAACGCCTCCATCCCGCCCAGCGCGACGACATCGGTGACCTCGTCACCCACCGGCCCTTGCCCGGTCCCGCGATCGGGCACTTGGACCCGTTCCTGTTCCTCAACCATCACGGCCCGCAGACCTATCCGCCGAACAACCGCGGCCTGCCGTTCGGGCCGCACCCGCATCGCGGCTTCGAGACCGTGACCTTCATCCTGGAAGGCGAGCTGTCGCACCTGGACAGCGGCGGCCATGAGAGCGTCATCGGCGCGGGCGGCGTGCAGTGGATGACGGCCGGCAGCGGCCTCGTCCACGCCGAGCTGTCGCCGGCCAGCTTCAAGGCCAAGGGCGGGCCGCTGGAGATCCTGCAGCTATGGGTCAACCTGCCTAGCCGCTTGAAGATGACCGCGCCGAACTATCTGGGCCTGCAAGGCGCCGACATCCCCAAGGTCGAGATCGATGGCGCGATCATCGAGGTGCTGTCCGGCGCCTTCGCTGGCGTCGAAGGCCCGTTCCCGTCCCTGATCGGCATCGAGATGGGCGTCGTGCGGCTGTCGGCTGGTGGTTCGTTGAGCGTGCCGGTCGCCAAGGGGCGGAGCGTGTTTCTGTACGTGGTCTCGGGCGAGATCGTGGCCGGCGGGCAGACGGCGAAGGCCTGGAACCTTGTCGAGCTCAATGATGACGGCGACGCGGTGGCCTTCGCGGCGCCCGGCGGCGCGGTGGTCGTGCTGGGCCATGCCGCGCCGCTCGGCGAGCCGGTCTTCGCCCAAGGGCCGTTCGTGATGAACACCCGCCAGGAAATCGTCCAGGCGATCGCCGACTACAATGCCGGCAAGTTCGGGACCGTGCCGGGGTAACGCCGCGACGCCGCCCCCCCCCCTCCCTCCCCCCGTTCGGCTTCGCCGCCACCTCCCCCGTTGCAAGGGGGAGGAGAGGACGTTCCGCTTCCTCCTCACCCGCAAGGCGGGGGAGGAGGCGCGATGCGAATACGCATCGTGACGGAGGGGGCGTCTCGCCGCGTTACTCACCTTCCCACGCGTCGCCCTTGCCACGGTTCAAACGCCCGTTAGACTTTCCCCCATGTCCGACGATCTCACAGACGCCCAGGCGGCCGCCATTCCCGAGGGCTATAGCCAGCTGAACTGGTCGCGCGGCTTTGGCCGGCAGATCGGGCCGCTGTACGAGCAGCGAGCCGGACCGGGCGAGGCCACGCTGGGCTTCCGGGTCGAGGAGCACCACACCAACGGCCTGGGCAATTGCCACGGCGGCATGCTGATGAGCTTCGCCGACATGGCCTGGGGGCGGATCATCTCGCTGCAGAAGTCCTACAGCTGGGTCACGGTGCGGCTCAACTGCGACTTTCTCTCGGGCGCCCAACTGGGCGATTTCGTCGAGGGGCGGGGCGAGCTGATCTCCGAGCAGGAGCTGGTGTTCGTCGTGCGCGGCCGGATCTGGGTGGGCGAGCGGACGCTGATGACCGGCACGGGCGTGTTCAAGGCTCTGCAGCCCCGCTCGCCGCGACCGGGCGAGATCGCCTTCAAGGCTGAGGACTGAACATGGCCGACGACCGTCCTACGCCTTCGTCGCTGCTGGGCCCCTTCAACGGTGAGACGCCGCCGGCGCCGGCCTGGTTCGACGCCGCCATCGCCGTGACCCCCGAGCGCTCGCGCATTCCCGTCGAGGGCGCCGAAATCGAGCTGCTGACCTGGGGCGAGGTCGGCAAGCCGGGCCTGCTGTTCCTGCACGGCAACGGCGCCCATGCCGACTGGTGGAGCTTCATCGCGCCATTCTTCGCGAAGGACTGGCGCTGCGCGGCGATCTCGTGGTCGGGGATGGGCGGCTCGGACTGGCGCGAAGCCTATACCGCCCAGCTGTTCGCCGCCGAGATCTTCGCCGCCGTTGCAGCGGCGGGGCTGGAGGCGGGCGGGGTCAAGCCGATCCTGGTCGGCCATTCGTTCGGCGGCTTTCCCACCCTCTATTGCGGCGTAGAGCATGCTGACCGGCTGCGGGGGATCGTCATGGTCGACAGCAGCATCCAGCCCCCGGAAAAACGCTGGCGCGGCCCGCCCTCGCGGCCCGACGCCGCCAACCGGGTCTATGCTTCGCTGGAGGAGGCGCTGGCACGCTTCCGGCTCGCCCCGCCGCAGGGCTGCGAAAACCCCTATATCGCCGATTTCATCGCGCGTGGGTCGCTGAAGGCCGTCGAGGGCGGCTGGACCTGGAAGTTCGACCCGGCCATCTGGCAGAGGTTCTCGATGCCGGACCTGGGCGAGCTTCTGCCGCGCATCGCCTGCCCGGTGGCCCTGATGTGGGGCGAGCGCTCGGCGCTGATGCACGACGAGACGCTGGACTACATGTTCAGCCAGATGCCCGACGACACCCTGCGTCTCGCCATCCCCGACGCCGACCACCACGTGATGGTCGGTCAGCCCCTGGCCTTCGTGGCGGGGCTGCGAGGACTGCTGGCGGGGTGGGGGTAGGGTTTGCCAGCCAGCCGCTGACGTTCTACTTCCGTCTTTCCGGCCCCTGAGGAGCGCGCGACGCGCGACCTGAGGGCCGGGGAGACGGAGTTTTAGGGCAGGATGAGCGCTGACAAGTCGTCACGAGCCGGCCCCGTCCTCGTCTACGCCCCCGATCGC
>JACMOF010000163.1 GCA_014378155.1 Caulobacter sp.
CCTGCGCATCGAGGCCGACCGACGATTCATCGGCGACCAGTTCGCCCTGGAATACGCCGTCCAGTTCGAGGTGCTGCAGCCGGCCCTGGCCCGCTGGGGCCTGCCCTTCCCGCTCGGCGGCACCAGCAACCACTTTCGCGGCGACGCCCTGCGCGCCATCGGCGGGTGGGACCCCTACAACGTCACCGAGGACGCCGATATCGGCTTTCGACTGACCGCCCAGGGTTACCGGCTGGGCGTCATCGCCTCGCCCACCTATGAGACCCCGCCCACCTTGAAGCCTTGGTTCCCGCAGCGGGCGCGTTGGGTGAAGGGCCACATCCAGACCCTGGCGGTGCACCTGCGCGGGCCGGCGGCCAGGACCCCGCGCGGCCTGGCCTCGTTGATCCTGACCCTGGCCCTGTCGGTGGCGTCGTCGCACCTGCACGGTCCGCTGCTGCTCTGGATCCTCGCCAAGATCGTCGCCGCGTCGCTGGGCTTCCATCAGGTGATCGCCGGCGAGGACGTGGTGGTGCTGGTGTTCGGCTGGTGCTGCGCCTCCATCGCCGGGGTGCGCGGCTTGGAGCGAGCCGGCGGCAAGCCGCGTTATCTTACGCTGTTCGGTGCGGTGGGTTATTGGCCTCTGCAGAGCGTGGCCGCCGCCAGGGCCGCCGTGCAGTTCGTGGTCGCGCCGTTCCACTGGGACAAGACACCCCATACGCCCAGAACGGCCTCCAAGACTGGACGCACCTTGTCCTGAGCGCGTATTGGCGGGCCATGGACCCGACGATCGCCGCCTCCCCCGTTGTCATGCGCACCACCGGCTGGGCCGATTACGCCCTGCTCGACAGCGGCCACGGCAGGAAGCTGGAGCGCTATGGCCGTTACACCGTGGTGCGTCCGGAACCGCAGTGTTTCTGGACGCCCCGGCTCGACGCCAAGGCCTGGGATGACGCCGACGCCATCTTCGACCCTTCCGACGAGGATGAGGCTGGCCGCTGGCGCTTCAAGGGTCGCGCCCTTGAGAAATTCGACCTGGCCTGGGGCGAGGCGAAGTTCCACGGACAGTTCACACCATTCCGCCACCTGGCCTTCTTCCCAGAGCAAGCGGCCAACTGGGCTTGGCAGGACGCCCGCGTTAGGGCGTTCAAGATGCGCCAGCCCAAGGTGCTGAACCTGTTTGGCTATACGGGCGTGGCCAGCCTGGTCTGCGCGGCGGCAGGCGCGGCCGTCACCCATGTCGACGCCTCGAAGAAGTCGGTTGGCTTCGCCCGCGACAACGCCGCCTTCGCCGGCCTGGCCGAGAAGCCGATTCGCTGGATCGTCGAGGACGCCCGCCGCTTCGTGGCCCGCGAGGTGCGGCGCGGCTCGCAATATGACGGCATTATCCTGGACCCGCCGAAGTTTGGCCGCGGGGCCGACGGCGAGGTCTGGCGGCTGTTCGAGGACCTGGCCGAACTCACCGCGAACTGCGCGCGGCTCCTGGCCCCCGACGCCTCGTTCCTGCTGATGAACGCCTATGCGGCCCGGGTCTCGGGCGCGGCGATGTCGGGCCTGCTGGCCCAGGAGTTGAAGGGTCGCGGCGGGGTCATCGATTGGGGCGAGCTCTCCTTGGTCGAGGAGAAGGGCGACCGCCAGATCGGCCTGTCGTTCTTTGCCCGCTGGTCTTCGGACAGCGCGGTGGGAGCCAGATCATGACCAAGACCGTCACCTCCCTCTCAAACGCCACGGTGAAGGCCGTCCGCGCCCTGCACATGCGCAAGGAGCGCGAGGAGAGCGGCCTATTCCTGGCCGAGGGCCTGAAGATCGTCATCGAGGCGATCGACTGCGGCCACCCGCCCAAGATCCTGATGTACGGGCCCGACGCGGCCGATCACCCGATGCTGCGCAAGGCCGCCCAGGCCTGCTTCAAGGCCGGGGGCGAGGTCATCGAGGTCAATCGCGAGATCCTCGAGAAGGTGTCACGCCGCGACAACCCCCAGGCCGTCGCCGGGGTGTTCCAGCAGGTCTACACCCCGCTCAGCGCCATCGTTCCCCAAAGCGCGCCGTGCTGGGTGGCCATGCAGGCCGTGCGTGATCCCGGCAATCTGGGCACCGTCATCCGCACCGCTGACGCGGCCGGCTGCGGCGGGGTGATCCTGGTCGGCGACTGCGTCGATCCCTATTCTGTCGAGGGCGTGCGCGCGACCATGGGCTCGATCTTCGCGGTCAAGATCGCCAAGGCCTCGATCCAGGAGTTCCTGGCCTGGCGTGAAGACTGGCCGGGGTCGGTGATCGGCACCTTGCTGAGCGCCACCGTTGATCACAAGAGCGCCGACTACGTAAAGCCGTCGCTGATCCTGATGGGCAACGAACAACAGGGCCTGCCGCCCGAACTGGCCGCCGCCTGCGACGTCAATGTCAAAATCCCCATGCGGGGCCGGGCCGACAGCCTGAACCTCTCGGTGGCCACGGGGATCATGATCTACACGGTCACGGGGTAGTCGGACGGTTCGCGAGCGCCGTTTTGTCAGAGATCCAAGCAGCCGAGCTAGAAGCGTGCTATAGGTGTGGGCGCGTTAAATTTCAGCGCCGTCCCATCGGCAGACCGCTCTCGTCTGCGCCACCCGCTTCGCGCGTCGTCGCCAAGCCTGTCGGTGCTGCTGCGTCAGCTGCCTCTCTACAGAAAAGACCATGATCAAACGCGCCGAAATCACCTGCGTCGCCACAAACGGGCGCCACAGCACCTATGAACGGATCACCCATATCGGCGGCGGCATGGCCAAGCCCTGGACGCTGACGATCAAGGAGGCGATCAAGCTCGTCGACAGCGGCAAGTGGCGGTTCTTCGTCATGCGCGACGGCGAGGCCGTGAAGGTCGAGGCCTTGAACAGCCGCACGGGCTGCCGCTATCTGAAGACCGCCAATGACCGCAACGAGCCTCACGACCTGCTCGCCCTTCCCGACTGTCCGCCCATCGAAGCCGCCGCAGAAGCCGAGAGCGACGTGGAATCGACCTGATCTGCTAAGCCTTGGCGCGACTTAGCC
>JACMOF010000017.1 GCA_014378155.1 Caulobacter sp.
GTCACCGAGCACCAGGCCATGGTGCTTGGTGACGAACTCGCCCTGGCCGTAGAGCAGGCCGGTCCCGCCGCCGTCGCGCAGTCGCCGGGTCATGGCGACCGCCGCGTGGGTCATGTAGTCGTTCATCGGCGCCCCGAAGAAGGTCAGGCCGCCGGTCACGGTCGGGGTCAGGCCTTCTGGCAAGCCGAGGGTGCGCCGCGCCATCTTCGGCACGCAGGGGAAGCAGCTGTAGAGCTCCAGGGCGTCGAAGCCACCCAAACCTTGGGCGACCATGCCGCCGACCGCCTCCAGCACCGCGTCCTGGGCCGCCGAGCCGTAATAGTGGTCTCGTTGCAGATAGTCGCCAGGCTCCCGCGCCGACGTCCCGCCCCAGACGAACACCAGCCGTTCGTCGGCGATCCCGGCGGCCCGCGCTGCGGCGAGGCTGGTCAGGATCACCGCCGCGCCCTGGTTCACCGCCATGTTGGCGACCATCAGCTTGGTATAGGGCCAGGCGATCGGCCGGTTGTCGGGGCGCGGGGTGGTGATCTCCTCGGCCGTGAAGGCGCGCTTGATCCAGGCGTTGGGTTGCTCCGCCGCCACCGCCGCATAGGCCGACCACAGGGCGCCGGACTCGGCCAGGGCCTGGCGCGGCGTCTGGCCCCAATGATGGGCGCTGGCGTTCTCGTAGAACGGATAGACGCTGACCGGCAGGAAGACGCCCAGCTTTAGGGCCAGCGGGTGGACCTCGATGCGCGGACCGCCGCCCGTCGCCGGCGGCTTGGCCGGCCAGGGCAGGTCGACCCCTGCGGCGCGGGCCTTGTTGACGCTCCACTGCGCCTCGGCCCCGACCACGGCGCAGACCTGCGCCTCGCCCCGGGCAATCCGCTGGGCGGCCTCGTGCAGGAACCGCACCGGGCTCTCGCCGCCGACCGGGCCGTAGACGGCGCGGGCCGGGGCGATGCCCAGCCGGGCGCACAGCTCGGCGGCGGGGTCGGCATAGCGCCAGCTCAATTGGTTGACGACGTCCAGTGAGCCGACCTTGGCCAGGAACCCGCCGCCCGCGTCGCTATCGGCTTCGCGCAGCGCTTGGGCCATTAGGGCCAACGGGTCGAGGGCCTGGCTCAGGTCGGTCGGCCGGTCGAGCGCCTCGCCGATCCCGACGATGACGGAGATGCGGCCAAGATCCGCAAGAGGGGCGTTCACAGCACGGGCTCCCCGTGGCTTTCGGCGATCAGGGCGCGCTGGTAGCCGGCACGGGCTTTCATCCGCTCCAGGTGATCCGTGAAGGCCTTGGGAAACTTGTCAGAGAAGCCCAGGCTCTCGCCGAGCTTCAGGGCGTAGGCTACCGAGATGTCTGCCATGGTGAAGCGCCCGGCGGCGACATAGCCCGTATCGTCCAGCAGCTTGGCCGCCGCCTTGAGCCGCGACAGGAACCACTGCACATAGTCGGCCGCCGCCTGCGGCAGGCGGCGCTCCTCCGGCTCGAACACCGCGTAGCGCAGGTGAATGGTCTGCGGAAAGGTGAGGGTGGCCTCGCCCATGTGCAGGAAGTTCAGATAGGCCCCGAACCCCGGCTCCTCAGGCCCGACGGTCAGGTCGGACGGGCCGTAGCGGCGGGCCAGATACTCGCCGATCGCCGCCGACTCGCTCATCATCGTGTCGCCGTCGAACAGGGTCGGGGTCGTGCCGAGCGGGTTGACGTCCAGATAGCCCGGCTCGCGGACTCGCGGCGGGAAGGCCGTCAGCCGCAGTTCATAGGGCAGGCCCAGCTCCTCAAGCGCCCAAAGGGCCCGGAACGAGCGCGCGCCGACGCAGTGATAGAGCGTGATCATCCAGGGGCCTCTGGCTTCTCCGCTGAGCATCCGACGGAACGGCGAGCCGCGCCACCGTGCCGCTACGGCGCCGAGGCCCGGTCGCGGACCTTGGCCTTGAGCTCAGCGGACGCCGGCCGGCCCGAATTGCGCTCCATCGCCACCTGGTGGGGATAGGGAAAGCTCAGCCCCTGGGCCTCCAGCCGTTCCTTGCCGGCCTTGAGCAGGTCGAACCGGGTGTCCATCCAGTCGCCCGGGGCGGCCCAGCAGCGCAGGGTCACGCTGACGCTGCTGTCGAGCAGCGCGGTCACCTTTACCCAGGGCTTGGGCTCCGACAGCACCCGGCGGTCGCTGTTGGCCACCTCCAGCAGGGTGGCCAGGGCCAGGTCTAGATCGTCCTCGTAGTCGACATTGAACGCCAGCTCTATGCGCCGGCGCCCGGCGCGGGTGATGTTGACGATCATGTCGCCAAACACCTTGCCGTTGGGCAGGAACAGGGTCAGGCCGTCATAGTCGAGCAGCCTGGTGTTGAAGAGGTCCATGGCTTGGACCACGCCCTGGCGGCCGTTCAGCTCGACCTTGTCACCCACCCGATAGGGGCGCTGCAGCAGCAGCATCACCCCGGCGGCGACATTGCTCAGCGTGCCTTGCAAGGCCAGGCCGATAGCCAGGGACGCCGCGCCCAGCACCGCGATCACCGAGGTGGCCTGCACGCCCAGCTGCTGCAGAACCGCGATCAGGCCGATGGCGACGATGACGTACTTGACCAGGGCCGAGACGAAGCTGCCCAGGGCCTTGTCGGCCGGGTGCTGCTGCCTTTGAACGCGTTCGAGTCCCGCCTCGGCCAGGCGGCCCAGGCGGTTGGCCGCCCACAGGGTGCCGGCCAGGATCAGGGCGGCGACCAGGATGCGCACCGAGAAGGCGCCCAGGGTGGCGGCGAGGTTTCGCAGCATCACCGGATCGCCGGACGCGGCCAGGCCGACCATGTCGAAGAACGGCGCGACGGGATCGGCGGGTTGGGCGAGCATGGTTCCCTTTCCGCGATGGAGTCGCGTTAGGGGCCTTAAACCGCGCGGCGGCGGTCTGGGTTGCCTATCGAGACCCCATGCAAACGATTGTCCGCGTTTGGGCTCACGCGATCCGTGCGTCATTCCCCACAGGGGTATAACTAGATTACGAGGGGAGAATGGTGGGCGCAGTAGGATTCGAACCTACGACCCGCTGATTAAGAGTCAGCTGCTCTACCAACTGAGCTATGCGCCCGTCCGGCCCGAAGCGGTGGTCTGCCTCGGCGGCGAGGCGCGGAACATACGCAAAGAATCTTGGAACGCAAGGGACTATTTTTTGGCCAGACGAGACATCAGCGGCGCGGTCGATTTCGCCTATCTGGAAGGGTTCGCAGCCGACGATTCGGCGGTCATCGACGAGGTGCTGGCCCTGTTCCGCGAACAGGCCGCCCTGTGGTCGCCGATGCTCTGCAAGAGCCATCCGGGCTGGGGCGACGCGGTCCACACGGTCAAGGGCGCAGCGCGCGGCGTGGGGGCCTTCGCGCTCGGCGACGTGTGCCAGGGGGCGGAGGACGGCACGGCGAGCCTCGAGGCGGTGCGCAATGCGCTGGACCTGGCGCTGATGGACATCGCCGCCTACGCCCACGAACGGGCGCTGCGGTCGTTGAAGGGCTAGGGCGTCTCAAGGTTGCGCGCTGGCCGACCCTAGGGCATGGAAAGGCCACGCTTATCGGGGAACCACATGCGCTCGGCCATCATCGGATTTCTTATTGTCCTAAGTGTATTGTTGCCGGCGAACGCCAGCGCTGGGGCCGCGATCTACGCTATCAAAACCCACCCCGATGGGCGGGCCTACCTTGGTTCAGACGTCTTTGTGGCAGGGCGAACGCCTGACTTCTCGCAAAACATGCTCGACAGCGCGCTTGACGTAACCGACGACCGGGTGCGGCACGTAGCGACCGGCCTGACGTTGCCGCTTCGTACCGACCATTGCGCTATGAGGGGCTTTTATGGGGTGCGTGTTCAGGTGGCAGGCTTCGGCGAATTCCTGAGTTTCCAGCATGGTGGACGGGGTTATTACACCTGTGATCCGGACCATGGCCCCGCCTTTGTGAACTTCAGCCTCGAAGTCGATATCGGTGGCCCGGAAGATTATGCAGGTCCCGAGGGCCTCGCTCGGCGTTTGCTGAGGGGGGGCATGATGCCCGAGGGCGACCCGGCTGCCATCGTTTGTACCTCGTCCACCACCCTTGGAATGCTCAAAGTTGACTGCGAGCGTAGCGGGGCCTTTGAGGGACACGCCATCCAAGAGCGTGGAACAGTTTTCGTCAAAGGCACCGACAGCTTTATCAAGTTCAGCATCGCTTGCTTAGCGGAGGAATGCCCGACCGCAGCCAAGGGCCTTTCTGATCTCGTCGCAGCCATTGATGTCTCGAGCCTGCAGGCCGACGCGGTGGTGCCGTGACTGACTCAGAAGGCCTATGAGCCCTTCGTCCGGTCCCAGCTGTCATATTCATAGGCGATGCAGCGGTCGACCAGGGTGCGCCACACTGGCTCGGCGATGGCTTCGGATAGCCCCGACTCGCGGGCCGCCGCGCGAACCTTCGCGACCACGTCCTCGATCCGCGCCCGGTCGAAGACCTTGCCGCGGTCGGGCTTGATGCGGGCGGCGGCGTCCATGTAGCCCTGGCGCTCGGTCAGCAGGGCCACCAGGGCCCGGTCCAGGGCGTCGACGCCCTGGCGCACGTCGGCCATGGACTGACAGTCGGCGGGAACCAGCCGTTCGCCGACCTCGATATTCGTCTTGACCATTTAGCCCTAGATACCCGCGCCGTTGTCCATGGTGAGGAGGGCCGCCTCGTGGGCGGCCGCCTCGGCCTGCAGCCAGTTCACGA
>JACMOF010000164.1 GCA_014378155.1 Caulobacter sp.
AAGGCGGCGAGGCCGATGGTGGCGATCAGCCCGCCGATCCAGGTCACGGCCGAGGTCTTGTCGCCGAACAGCAGAGCGCCCCAGACGAGAGCGAACGGCAGGCCGCTCTGCTGCAAGGCCGTGCCCAGGGCGAAGGACGAGCGGTGCATGGCGGTCAGCAGCGCCGCGGTGGCGCCGATCTGCAGGGCCGCCCCGGCCACGCAAGCCAGCCAGAACCACACCGTGGCGTGGGCGCTGGCGCCCGGTGTCACCGCCCAGGCGACGGCGGCGAACAAGGTGGCGAACGGCAGGCCGAACAGGAACCGCACCAGCGTCGCGCCCCAGGGCCCCGCCCCGCCCATCAGCGAGCGCTGGGCCGCATTGCGGGCCACCTGGAAGCCAGCGGCGGCGATGGTGATGGGAATCCAGATCATGGCCGTCTCGCCGCGATGACCAGGCCCGACGCCCAGCCCAGGGCCACGGTCGCCAAGTGGGGATGGGATTTCAGCCGCGCCGCCAGGGCGCCACCGCGAGGTTGATGGCCTGGCGGCCAGTTGGGTTGGCGGCTCATGTCGTCGATCACATAGAACCCGCCGGGCCTTAGCAGCGCCAGCGTCTCGTCCAGCCCCTCGTACTTGCCCGGCCACGCGTCGGCGAAGATCAGATCGAACGCGGCCGGGGGATGAGCGCGCACATAGTCCAGCCCGTCGCCAATCGCAAACGTCACGCGTGGGTCGCCGCCCAACACATCGCGGGCCACGGTCTGGACCGCTGGATCACTGTCCACGGAGACCAGCGACGCCCCCTGCCCCATCCCGGCCAGCAGCCAAGCGGTCGCGAGGCCCGTGCCGGTTCCCAACTCCAGAAGCCTGCCGCCCGGCTTTGAAGCCGCGAGGAAGCGTAGCATGGCTCCGGTGTCGGGCTCCGACGGCATGTCGAAGCCCAGGGCGCGGGAACGGCGGTCGATCTGTCGCCAGACGGGCGGCGCGGCGGCGGCGTTGTCGTCGAACATCGGCTGATCCTTATGCCGCCCTTATGCGGACGGCGGGTTTCGGAATGGAGGCCTTAGGTCCCCTTGGCGCAGTTTGTGGCGGTCGGCGCGTCTGGTGATGCATCCGACCAGCCCAGAGGTTTCAACATGTCGTCCCACCCATTTCGTCAGGCCGCGCAGTTCCTGCTGGGCGTTCCGACCGGTGGCATCCACCACACGCTAGGGCGCATGCTCACCCTCGCCCAGGCCACGCCGCTGTGTTTCGTGGCGGTGACCGGACCCGAGGCGGGCGAGGCGATGAGCGTGCTTTGGCGCAAGGGCTACGACCGGGTGGAGGCCGCTCGCCGCGCCACCTGTCGCGCCGCCGACGAACAGAGCGACGTGCTGCTGGTGGTCGGCTGTTCCACGCTCGCCGATGCCCGGGCCGCCGCAGCCTCGACCATGACCATGCTGCGACCCGGCGGGGTGCTGGTCATCGACGCCGGCGCGTTCCTGGAACAGGAGCCGCGTCGGGCGCTGTGCGAGGACTTGCGGACGCTGGGCCTGGACGTCGAGGCGCAGGCCTATCTTTCGGC
>JACMOF010000165.1 GCA_014378155.1 Caulobacter sp.
CTTGTCGTTGGGGACGCCGGCCATGGCGATGCCCGACAGGTCGCCCTTCACGTCGGCGGCGAACACCGGGACGCCGGCGTCGGAGAAGGCCTGGGCCATGATCTGCAGGGTCACGGTCTTGCCGGTGCCCGTCGCGCCGGCCACGACGCCATGGCGATTGGAGCGGTCCAACCTCTGGGTCACGGGGCCTTCACCGAGACCGAGCAGGATTTCACCTTCGGCAATCACCAGGGTCATACGCAACGTCCTTCACATTGAGGGCTTAACCGTAGCCCCGGCCTTGCGCCGCGCCAATCGGCTCGCGCAATGTGGCGCCAGTCTTTTACAGACGCTTCGTTAGAGAGATTCCGCCGATGACCATTTCGCCTTCGATCACCGGCCGCAACGCCCTGGTGTTCCTGGCGGTCATCGCCGGGGCCGCCAGCCTCTATTGGATGCGGGGCATCCTCACCCCGCTGGCCCTGGCCGTGTTCTTGGCGATGATGATCGACAGCTTCGCCCGGGTGCTGACCGAACGCGTGCCGGCCTATCCCAGGAACCTGGCGCTCCCGACCGCGCTGATCCTGTCCATCCTGTTGTTCGGCCTGGCGGTCTGGGTGGTGACGGCCAATGGCGCGGGGTTCGTGCTGCAGATGCGCGAATACGCACCGCGCCTGAATGGGGTGATCGCCAAGCTGGCCTCGCTGGTGGGGATCAAGGTGGCGCCGACCATCGGTGAGCTGGTCAACCAGATCAATCCCTCGAAATACGCGGGCGCCGCCGCTCAGAGCTTGCAGAATTTCGCGTCGAGCGCGATCCTCGTCCTGATCTATCTGGGTTTCATGATCGCTTCCCGGCGGGGTTTTGGCCGAAAGATCGTGGCGCTTTATCCCCATCACGCCGAGCGCGACGGCGCGATGCAGCTTTTCCAGCGCATCCGCAACGGCGTCGAGCAATATCTGTGGATCCAGACCGTCACCGGCCTGATGATCGCCGCGGCCTCCTGGGCGGTGATGATGCTGATCGGCCTGGACAATGCGCTGTTCTGGGCCTTCCTGATCTTCATCGCCGCCTATATTCCGATCCTGGGCGGCGCGGTGGGCTGCATCCTGCCGCCGATTTTCGCCCTCGTGCAGTTTCCCGACACCTTCCTCCCCGCCTTGCTGCTGTTCGGCGCGCTGGAACTGATCTTTTTCATCGTTGGCAATGTCATCTATCCGCGCATGCAGGGCGAGAGCCTGAACATGGACCCTACGGTGGTGCTGCTGTCGCTGGCGGTCTGGGGCGCGCTGTGGGGCGTGACCGGCATGTTTCTGTCGACCCCGCTCACCGTGGCGGCGATGTTGATCCTGGCCCAGTTCGAGGGCACGCGCTGGATCGCCATCCTGTTGTCGGAAGACGGCGACCCCAGCGGCGATTCTCTCGACTCTCCACGGGCCGGCTCGCCGAAAAAACCGGGCCAAGCTTTAGGTTCACGACAGAACGCGACCAAGGGGCCTTAACATCCCAAATGGGCTTCCTATCTAGGCCTTGTCGGTGTCCCCCCACGCCGACCCCGCGCGACGCAGACCGCATTTCATGGCGCGTCGAACGCGGAACCGCCCGCCGCCCCCCCGGCGGGCCTGCGCCGCCGGTTTCCCCCCACCGGCGGCGCTTCCGTGTCCGGGCCACGGGTTTCTTACTGGCAAAATCTTGTTCCACTTTCCGAGGTTGCGGTTGAAACCGAGCCGGTAAAGGCTAGGTTGTCGCCAAAAATTCGCGAGGAAATCCTATGGTCGGTGCAAAACTTGACCCCAAGGCGACGGCAGCGCAATCGGACGGCTTGGTGGCCGCCTTCGGGGTGGCGCTCGGTCAGGGCGCGTTGACCGAGCCAGTTCGCCAGTTCGCCGCCCAAGCGCAGGAAGACTGGTCGGCGGAGGAACTGCCCGGCTTCACCGCCGCCGACATCGCCGCCGCCTTGATCGACTTCTGGCGCTTTGGAGAGGCCGCTTCCGATCCCGTCGCGATCCGGATCCGTGCCGCTGACGGCGGCGAGCTGAAGACCGACCTGCTGGAAATCGTCCAGCCCGACCGGCCGTTCCTGGTCGATAGCATCATGGGCGCCATCGCCGAGCAGGGCTTCTCTGTCCGCGCCATGTTCCACCCGGTGGTGGAGACCGCCGCCGGCCGTTGCTCGATGATCCAGGTCTATATGGCCCCGGTGGGCGAGGATCGCGAGGCCGCCCTGATCGGCGCCGTCCGCGAGACCCTGGCCGACGTCCAGTTGGCGGTCGACGACTTCGACGCCATGAAGGCGCTGATGCGCCGGACGATCGACGCCTTGCGCGACACGCCCCAGGCCATCCCCGAGGCCGAACGCGCCGAGAGCCTGGCCTTCCTCGACTGGCTGGAGGGCGACCACTTCGTGTTCCTGGGCGCGCGGGTCTACGAATATCCGCGCACCAGCGCCGGCGGCTATGCGGCCGAAGAGCCACTGTATCAGACCGAGGGCAGCCTAGGCGTGCTGCGCGACCAGACCCGCACGGTGCTGCGCCGCGAGAGCGAGCCGGCGATCCTCTCGCCCCAGGTCCGCGACCACCTGCTGCTGGGCGCGCCCCTGGTGGTGGCCAAGTCGAACCTGCGCTCCAAGGTCCATCGCCGCGGCTACATGGACTATGTCGGCGTCCGCCGTTATGGCCCCGACGGCAAGGCCTCGGGCGAGGTTCGCTTCGTGGGCCTGTTCACGGCCGAGGCCTACGAGACCCCCGCCCACGAGGTGCCGGTGATCCGCCGCAAGGTCGAGCACGTGCTCAGCGAAGCCGGCAAGGATCCCCACAGCCACAATGGCAAGCGGCTGCGCAACATCCTCGAGACCTGGCCGCGCGACGAGCTGTTCCAGACGCCCGAGGACGAGCTTCTGACCATGGCGCTGGGGGTGCTGCACCTCTACGATCGGCCGCGCGTGCGGCTGTTCGCTCGCCGCGACCCGTTCGACCGCTTCATCTCGGTGCTGATGTTCGTGCCGCGCGAGCGCTATGACAGCGGCGTGCGCGAGCGGGCCGGCAAGATCCTGGCCGACGCTTTCGGGGGCCGTGTCAGCGCCTACTATCCCAGCTTCTCCGACGCGCCCCTGGCTCGCGTGCACTACGTGCTCGGCGTCACGCCCGGCAGGCATGGCGATCCCGACCTCGCCGCTCTGGAAACCGAGATCGCCGAGACAGCGCGTACCTGGGAAGACCGCTTCGAAGCCGCCGTGCGCGATGGCGGCGCCCCCGGCCGCGTCGCCCAGACCCTGGCCCGCTATCAGACCGCCTTCCCGCCTGGATATCGCGACCAATACGACGCCGTCGAGGCCCTGGCCGACATCGCCGTCGTCGACGACCTGGACGCCGCAGAGGCCGTCCGCGTGCGCGCCTTCCACCTGGCCGATGATGACAAGCTGACCTTCCGCTTCAAGCTCTATCGCCCTGGCGCCGCCGCGCCCCTGGCCGATGTCCTGCCGATCCTCGAGCACATGGGCCTCAAGGCGCTGATCGAGAACGGCTTCAAGCTGTCGCCGGCAGACGGAACACACGCCAAGGTCTGGGTGCACGAGTTCACCCTCCGGGACGAGCAGGGCGAGCACCTGTCGTTCGGTGACGTCAAGGCGGCCTTCGAGGCGGCCTTCGTGGCCATCTGGACCGGGCGCGCCGAGAGCGACGGCTTCAACCGGCTGGTGTTGGAGCTCGGCGTGGGCTGGCGCGGGGCGGCCCTGGTTCGGGCCCTGGCCCGATATCGCCAGCAGACCGGGCTGGACCCCAGCCAGGGCGTGCAGGAGCAGGCCCTGTCGGACAATCCCGGCGTCACCCGCCTGATCCTCGACCTGTTCCGCATCAAGTTCGACCCGGCTGTCCACGCCGACCTCGCGGCCCGCAAGGAACAGGCCAAGGCCGTCGAGGCCAAGATCGGCGAGGCGCTGCAGGCCGTGGAAAGCCTGGACGCCGATCGCGTCCTGCGCCGCATCGCCGCCCTGGTCGGCGCGATCCAGCGGACCAACTTCTTTCAACTGGGCGAGGACGGCGAGGCCAAGCCCTATATCAGCTACAAGATCGCCTCGCGTGAGCTGGAGGACCTGCCGGCGCCCAAGCCCTATCGCGAGATCTATGTTTCGGCTCCGCACGTCGAAGGCGTGCATCTGCGCTTTGGCCCCGTGGCCCGGGGCGGCCTGCGGTGGAGCGATCGCCGCGACGACTTCCGGACCGAGGTGCTGGGCTTGGTGAAGGCTCAGCAGGTCAAGAACGCGGTGATCGTGCCGGTCGGCTCCAAGGGCGGCTTCTTCCCGAAGAACCTGCCGCGCGGCGGCGATCGCGACGCTATCCAGGCCGAGGCGATCCGCGCCTACAAGACCTTCCTGTCGGGCTTGCTGGACATCACCGACAACATCGATCCAGAAAACAAGGTGGTCCCGCCAGCCGGCGTCATCGTCTATGACGGTGAGGATCCCTATCTGGTTGTCGCCGCCGACAAGGGCACGGCCACCTTCTCCGACATCGCCAATGGCGTGGCCGAGGACTACGGCTTCTGGCTGGGCGACGCCTTCGCCTCGGGCGGCTCGGTCGGCTATGATCACAAGGTCATGGGCATCACCGCCAAGGGCGCGTGGGAGGCGGTCAAGCGCCACTTCCGCGAGTTGGGCAAGGACATCCAGACCCAGCCCTTCACCGTGGTCGGCGTCGGCGACATGAGCGGCGACGTGTTTGGCAACGGCATGCTGCTGTCCAAGCAGACCAAGCTCTTGGCCGCCTTCGATCACCGCCACATCTTCCTGGACCCCGATCCGGATCCCGCCACCTCCTGGGCCGAGCGCGAGCGGATGTTCAAGCTGCCGCGCTCGTCGTGGGAGGACTATGACAAGAGCCTGATCTCCAAGGGTGGCGGGGTCTTCGCCCGCTCGCTGAAGACCATCACCCTGACGCCTGAGGTCCAGGCGCTGTTCGAGCTCAAGGCGCAGGTGGTGTCGCCGGCCGAGCTGTTGACCGCGATCCTCAAGTCCAGGGCCGAGCTGCTCTATCTCGGCGGCATCGGCACCTATGTGAAGGCCAAGGGCGAGAGCCAGGCCGATGCGGGCGACAAGGCCAATGACGCCATCCGCGTCAACGGCGCGAGCCTGCGGGTCAAGGTGGTGGGCGAGGGCGCCAATCTTGGTTTGACGCAAGCCGGTCGGATCGAGTTCGCGCAGATGGGCGCGGGAGGGGCGGGCGGTCACATCAACACCGACGCCATCGACAACTCGGCCGGGGTCGATAGCTCCGACCATGAGGTCAATATCAAGATCCTGACCGGGATTCTGGAGCGCGGCGGCAAGCTGACCCGCGAGGCCCGCAACCGGCTGTTGCCGACCATGACCGACGACGTCGCCAGCCACGTGCTGGCCGACAATTACGATCAGACCCTGGCCCTGTCGCTGATGGAGAGCGACGCGGTGTCGGAGATCGATTCCCACGCCAAGTTCATGACGGCGCTGGAAGCCAAGGGCCGCCTGGATCGTCGGGTCGAGGGCCTGCCCGAGGCGGCGGTCCTGACCGAGCGCGCCAAGGCCGGCAAGGGTCTGACCCGGCCCGAACTGGCGGTGCTGCTGGCCTATGGCAAGATCGACCTGTTCGACGACATCGTGGCGTCTGAAGCGCCCGACGATCCGTGGTTCGAGGCGACGCTGGAGGGCTATTTCCCGCCGGCGCTTGGTCAGTACGCCGACGAGATGCAACGCCATCGGCTGAAGCGCGAGATCATCGCCACGGTGCTCGACAACCGGATGATCAACATCTGTGGCCCAACCTTCCCGAGCCGCCTGCGGGCCGCGGCCGGCTGCGACACCAAGGCCCTGGTCATCGCCTTCGCCGCCGCCCGCGAAATCCTCGGCGTCGACGCGCTGTGGAACCATGTGTCGGCCTTGGACGGCAAGGCCTCGGCCAGCGGTCAGCTGGCGCTCTACAAGGCCCTGGCCTACGCCCTGCGTAGCCTGACCTTCTGGCTGGCCCGCCGGGCTTTCCGCGACAAGTCCAACGTCAAGACACTGGTCGAGGCCTATGGGCCGTCGGTCAAGGCGCTAGCTGTTCTGGGCGCGAGCATCTTCTCGCCGTTCGAGCAGAAAACCGTCGCCAAGCGCGCCAAGGCCTATGTCGCCGACGGCGCGCCCGAGGCCCTGGCTCAGAGCGTGGCCGCCCTGCAGCCCCTGACGACGGCCGCCGACCTTGTCGATCTGGCCAACGCCTCCAGCTGGTCGGTGCAGAATGTCGCCCGGCTCTATCACCAGGTCGGCGCCGCCTTTGGCTTCGACCGCCTGCGCGGCGCGGCCGGCTCGTTCATCGGCGGCGACCCCTTCGAGCGGCTGGCCGTGCGCCGGCTGATCGAGGACATGCTGGCCGAGCAGACCGCCATCACCCAGGCGGTGCTGAAGTTCTCGGCCAACGCCCAGGCCGGCGACGACGAGCTCTCGGCCAAGGCGGCGACCACCTCGTGGGCCGCCATGCGCGCCGACACCGTCCGCGCCGCCAGGCGCACGGTGGAGGACATCGAGCAAGCCGGCGGCGGCTGGACCTTCGCCAAGCTGACCATCGCCAACGCGGCGCTCCGGGGACTGGCGAGCGCTTCCTAGATCTGATCGGGGACACGCACATGTGCGTGTCCCCAGCCGCTGAAGCTTCGCGTATAAGCGATGCTTCAGTTGGGGGAACGTTCATGGACAAGGGTGATCGGCGGCGGGCCGCGTGGGCGCTCTACGAGTGGGCGCAGCAACCCTATTGGGCGCTGATCGCGACTTTCATCTTCACCCCCTATTTCGCCGCCGGCTTCATCGGCGACGCCGCCAGGGGCCAGAGCCTGCTGGGCTATGCGGGCGCGGTCGCCGGCCTGATGATCGCGGTGTTCAGCCCGCTGGTCGGGGCATCGGTCGACGCCCGGCGCAATCCGCGCGCCTGGCTGATCGGCCTGGCCGTGCCCTTCGTCCTGGCCAGCGCCGCCCTTTGGCAGGCGGTTCCCGGCGATGCGAGCCGCATTCTGCCGGTCCTGGCCTGCCTGGTGGTGGCCAGTGTCTCCGCCGAGCTCAGCGGCTCGGTGATGAACGCCCTGCTGCCGTTGGTCGCCAAGCCGGGCGAGGTGGGACGCCTGTCGGGCTCGGCCTGGGCCCTGGCCTATGTCGGGGCGCTCGTCACCCTGTTCATCGTGTTGCTGTGCTTCTCGCTGCCGGACGTCCCGATGCTGGGCCTGTCCAAGGCCCTGCACGAGCCCGACCGCATCGTCGGCCCGCTAGTGGCCGTGTGGTTCCTGATCTTCTCCTGGCCGCTGATGATCACCGCCCCGCGACCGCCCGCCACGACCACCGAGAAGAAGCCGCTGGTGGAGCTGTGGGCGACGTTGCGCTCTCTGCCCGGAAAGCCCTGGATGCTGCGTTTCCTGGTCGGCCGGATGCTGATCGGCGACGGCATTTCCAGCTTCATCGCCTTTGGCGGCGTCCTGGCCGCCGGGATGTTCGGCTGGACGACGACCCAGCTGGGTTTCTACGCCATCGCCCTGTCGATCACTGCGGGCATCGGCACCTTCATCGGCGGCCGGATCGATCAGAAGCTTGGCTCCAAGGCCACCGTGCTGATTGCCACCGGCGTGGTGCTGTTTGGCGCCTTCGGGGTCGGAATGGTCGGCCGCGACAGCCTGTTCTTCGTGCTGCGCGTCGCCCCGCCGGTAGCCGGTGGAGCTCTGTTCTCCAGCTTGCCCGAGCGGGTATTTCTGGGCTTCTCGCTATTCGTCGGCCTGACCTTCGGTCCGGCCCAGGCCAGCTTGCGGGCCTGGATGGCGCAACTGGCGCCGGCCGGCGAGAGCGGACGGTGGTTTGGGCTCTACGCCCTGTCGGGCAAGGCCACGGCCTTCATGGCGCCTCTGGTCATCGCCGTGGGCACCCGCTGGGTTGGCGACCAGCGCGTCGCCGTGGCGGTCTCGGCCCTGTTCATGATCACCGGCGCGGTGGTCCTGGCCCGCGTGCCGCGTCAGGGACCCGAGGCCTCGCCGATTTGAAAAACCCTGGGTTGTCGCAAGCCCGCGTCCGGTTCAGGATCGGGGCGTGGGTCGGGGACGTTTCGCATGGTCAAGGATCGTATTGTTCTGCTGGACTCCCTTCGGGGTCTGGCGATCCTGGGCATCCTGCTGTGCAACATCCCGCTGGCGGCGGTCCCTGAATCGGTCGCGACCAGCCTGACCCTGTGGCCGCACGGCATGGCGCCGGCCTCGGTGGCGGTCTGGTTCGTCACTCAGGTGTTCTTTCAGCAGAAGTTCTATTCGCTGTTCGCCATGCTGTTTGGCGCCTCGATCATCCTGGTCGGCGGCGAGGGCGACGACAGGGATCGGCGGCGGATCCTGTTGCTGCGCCTGGTCAGTCTGCTGGCCATCGGCCTGATCCACGGCTTCCTGATCTGGCAGGGCGATGTGCTCAACACCTATGCGATCGTCGGCCTGGTGGCCCTTTGGGCCCGGTCCTGGTCGCCAAGGCGCCTGCTGCAAGCGGGGGTTGGCCTGCACGTCGGGCTTTCGGCCTGGGGCGGCTACAAGATGCTCGAGCATACGGCGAAGGGCGGCGGCGATCCGCCCGCCGCGGCGATGAGCCGGTTCCTGGCCGGCGTGCACGCCGATGCGTTGCAGTATGGCGGGACCTTCAGCCAGTCCCTCGTGCAGAACGCCAAGGACTATGGCAACTTCGTCCTTGGCTCGTTCACCCGCTGGCCGCCGATCTGGCCGCTGACGGTGCTGGCGCTGATGCTGATCGGCATGGGGCTCTACAAGCTTGGCGTCCTGAGCGGCAAGGCGTCGAGCGGCGCCTATCGCGGCTTGATCGCGGCGGGCCTGGGCGCGCTGGTGATCGTTGGCGTCGCCGAGGCCGTCTACACGGTCCTGCCCAGCCACGCCTGGCCGGTCCGCGCCATGGCCCGCTGGTTGCAGGGCGCCACCGCCCCGCTGGTCAGCCTGGGCTATGTGGGCCTGATGGTGATGGCGGCCCGCGTCAAGGCCTGGAAGACGATCCCGGCGGTCCTGGCCCCGGTCGGTCAGATGGCCTTCACCAACTATCTGACCCAGTCGATCTTGATGACCGGCCTGCTCTATGGCGGGCGCGGTCCCAGCCTGTATGGCAAGGTCGATCGCCCGTTCCTGGCCGGCGCGGTGGTGGCGATCTGGGCGGCCCAGATCCTGTGGTCGCGCTGGTGGATGGCGCGCTTTACCCAGGGGCCGCTGGAGTGGCTGTGGCGGCTGGTCTATCGCGGACCGATGCCGCTGCGGCGCCCTGCTTCTTCACCGCTCATCCCGGCGAATACCGGGACCCAGGTCCCGGAGCAGTAGAGCGTTTGGAAAGGCGCGGCGCCCCTGGAGTTCGCCTCGGCGGCCTCCATCTGGGTCTCGGCATTCGCCCCGATGAGCGGAATGGAGTCTAGATCGCGTTCAGGGCCCTGGCGAAATAGTCCTTGGTCTGGGCGAACAGATCGGGGCGGTACTTGGCGCGGGGATCGTTGGCGCGGTCGTCGTCGAAGGCGTGGGTGGCGTCGGGATAGAAGACCGTGTCCACCGACAGCCCGTCGCGCTTCAGCCGCTCCAGGGCCTTCCGCGGATATTTCCAGCCGACCACCTGGTCTTTGCCGCCGACCACCGAGAACACCTTGGGGCCATAGGTTCCCCAGCCCCTGCTGGACGTCAGGGACGGGTAGCTGGCATAGGGATAGACCAATAGTGCGCCCTTCACCTGGGCCCGCAGGCGCATCGGGTCTGCGTCGGAGAGGCCGGTGGCGGGGGCGGCGTTCATCCCGATGGCGTAGCCGTCCATGATCGCCCAGCCGCCATGGCTCCAGCCCGCCAGGAAAACTTTGCGATGGTCGGCCCAGGACTGGCCCTCCAGCCAGGCCAACATGGCGAAGATGTCGGCCGAGCGCTTCAGGCCCTGGACCGCCATGCCCGTGCAGACGAACAGCTTGGCGTCCATGGTCGACATGCCGCGCGGCTTGAACGAGTCGACCACCACCGCCGCGTAGCCGGCCTGGACCGCGACCTTGGCGTAGTCTTCCAGGAACGGCGTCTTGCCGCCGCAGCCGTGCAGGATCAAGGCAACCGGGAAGGGGCCACGCCCAACCGGCTTGAAGACCTTCGAGGCCTCGGCGACCTTGGCGCCCCACTCAGCGCTGTGCATGCGATCTCCCGTCCTAGAGCATTGCCGGACCTGACTGCGTCAGGCCGTGAGCTCTAATCTTTTGTTTTGACGCATTTTTCTTCACGCGAACCGGAACCACTTCGCTCGAAAAATGCCCTAGTGCCTAA
>JACMOF010000166.1 GCA_014378155.1 Caulobacter sp.
ACAACGCCGCCCATGACCGCCGCTTCTCCCCCTCCGCCCACCGATCTCGACCCGCGCCTGCTGGAGGTGCTGGTCTGTCCCGTCACCCGCGCGCCACTGTTCTATGACCGCGCCCGGGGCGAGCTGATCAGCAACGCCGCCAAGCTGGCCTATCCGGTCCGCGACGGCGTGCCGATCATGCTGCCCGAGGAAGCCCGCAGCCTGGAAGACTAGACACGGCCAAGTCCTCCTCCTGTGGGGAAGGTGTCGGCGAAGCCGACGGAGGGGGGCGTGATCGGCCACCGGCCATGCTCCGGACCGCCGATTTCAAAAACTCCCCCCCACCGATCGCTGCGCGATCGCCTCCCCCACAGGGGGAGGACCGCTAGATGGCCATGCCCCTGAGCAGTTTCGGCAGATCCCCGACCCCGCCGCCGGCCTCGTGCATGAAGAACCGCCGCGCTGGCGCGATGCGGTTGACCGCCGCCATGCCCACGCCGCGCGCCAGGCGTAGCAGTGGATTGTCGTTGGAGAACAGGCGCACGAAGCCGTCGAAGGCCAGGGCGTTGGTGATATTGTCGAACCTTCGCCAGCGGGCGTAGCGCTCCAACACGGCCTCGGCCCCGATGTCCTCGCCATTGCGCAACGCCTCGACCACTACCTGCGCCAAGGCGGCGGCGTCCTTGAGGCCGAGGTTGAGGCCCTGGCCGGCGATCGGGTGCACGCCGTGGGCGGCGTCGCCGATCAGGGCCAGGCGCGGCGCGACCAGCCGTTCGGCCAGCGACAGCGACAGCGGATAGACGAAGGTTGGGCCAACCATCTCGACCGCGCCCAGAAACTCGCCGAACCGTCGCATCAGGTGGCTGTGGAAGGCTTCTGGCGAAGCGTCGCGCAGGGCCTCGGCGCGCAAAGTGCTTTCGGTCCACACCAGGCTGGCGCGATTGTCCGTCAGCGGAAGAATGGCGAATGGGCCGCTAGGCAGGAAATATTCGTGGGCCACGCCCTGGTGCGGGTGCTGCAGACGCACAGTGGCCACCACGCCGCTCTGGCCGTAGCGCCAGCCGATGTCGCCGATGCCCGCGGCCTTGCGCAGCACGCCATTGCGGCCCTCGGCGGACACCACCAGCGGCGCCGAGAGGGTTCGGCCGTCGGTGAGGGTCAAGGTGGCGCCAGCGGGGGTGACGTCCAGCGCCTTGGCGCCGGCCGGCGCCAGCACCTCTATGCCCTTGTCGATCACGGTCTGGGCCAGGGCGGCGCGGATCTGGCGGTTCTCGATCAGATAGCCCAGGGGCTCGCCGTTGGAGCGGTCGGCGATCTCGCCGCTGTCGAAGCGCAGGAAGAACGGCGAGGGGCCGCCCGAGGCCGGACCCGGGGTCTTGCCGTCGGTGACCAGGATCTGCTCGATCCGCTGGGCGTGGGGCGCCAGGGCCTCGCCGGCCCCGATCGTCCGCCATTGGCGAAACGACGAATAGGCGACGGCCGAGGAGCGCCCATCGAAGCTCGGCGCCAGCTGGGCGTCGAACGGCTGGGGATCGACCAGCAGGGCCTTGACCCCGGCCGAGGCCAGGGCGAGCGCCAGGGTGGTTCCGGCCATGCCGGCTCCGGCGATGATGACGTCGGCGTCGTGGTCGTGCATGGACGGATATGGCGCTGGAGGGGGCGGGGTGTCCAGACGGGAATGGCGGACGGGGCCAGACCGGGGCATAGCTGGAACCTTCAGACGCTCCCTAGGCCGACCTGACCATGACCGATTCCGCGCCGAACCCCCCGTCTGTCAATCTGCTGGGCCACGTCACCGCCCTGAAGGTGGCCGCAGTGATCACCGCCACGATCCTGACGGGCCTTGCGCTGTGGGCCTTGCGGGGAATCCTGGAGCCGTTCGTTCTGGCGGTGTTCCTGCTGATCATCATCGACGGCCTGGCCCGCCTGCTGACGGTCCGACTGCCCAAGGCGCTGCGCCGGCTGGCCCTGCCGGTCGCCATCGCCGCCATCGTCGCGGTGCTGGTGGTGACGATCTGGGTGACGGCCGACAACGCCAGCGACTTCGCCGCCCAGTCCGCCAGCTACACAGCGCGGATCAACGACCTGCTGGGCCTGGTGGCGCAGCATCTGGGACTGCGCGTCACGCCGACCCTGTCCAGCCTGATCCAAACGCTCAACCCGGCCCAATATGTGGGCGTGGTCGCCGGCTCGTTCAGCCATTTCGCCGAGGCGACAATCTTCGTGCTGATCTATCTGGGCTTCCTGCTGGCCTCGCGCCGGGGCTTCAAGGCCAAGGCCCAGGGCATGTTCCAGAACGCGGAGCGTCGCGTCGAGGCCCAGCGGGTGTTCAACCAGATCCGCGACGGCCTGCAGAACTATATCTGGGTGCAGACCGTGGTCGGGCTGATCATCACTGCGGCCTCGGCGGCCTTGATGGCGGCGGTGGGTCTGTCGCACATCCCGTTCTGGTGCCTGATCATCTTCCTGACCAACTACATTCCGGCCATCGGCGCCGCCGTCGGCGTGCTGTTCCCGGCGGTGTTCGGCCTGGTGGAGGTGCAGGACATCTGGCGCGGGGTGATCCTGCTGGTCGGCCTGGAAGCCATCCACTTCGCCGTCAGCCACGTGGTCCAGCCGCGCATGCAGGGCCGCAGCCTCAACCTCGACCCGATCGTGGTGCTGCTGGCCCTGGCCTTCTGGGGCTTCCTGTGGGGCGTCACCGGGGCCTTCCTGTCGACCCCGCTGGCGGTGATGACCATGGCGATCCTGGCCGAGTTCAGCGGCACGCGGCCTTTGGCGGTGCTGATGTCGAGCGATGGAAAGCCGTATGAGGATTTGGCGGGGTAGGGGTTCTGCTTTCGACCCAAATCGGACTTCCAGGCGGCCGCTTCGGGCGCTTTTCAGGTGAGATCACGCGCCCTTGCCCCCACCTGACGGCTTCGCCGTCTGTCCGCCCCAACGGGGGCGGAGCTCTCGCGTTTTAGGCTCTTCCCCCTATGGGCGAAGACGATCGCAAAGCGATCCGTAGGGGGCAGGTGAGCCGCTGAATAAGTCCTCCCCTCGTGGGGGAGGTGTCGGCGAAGCCGACGGTGGGGGGAGGGATCGGATGACGGTCGAACCTACGATCGACGATCCCAAAACACCCCCCACCGGACGCTGCGCGGCCGGCTCCCCCACAGGGGGAGGACCTAGCTACCGCGGCAGCGGCCTCGGCTTGCGATCCTCGCCAATGGCCACGAACGTGAACACGCCCTGGGTCACCTTGTGGGCCTGCTCGCCGTCGCGGCGGCGGCGCCAGGCCTCGACCTCGACCTTCAGCGAGGTGCGGCCCACGTGGACGACCTTGGCGAACAGACTGACCTCGTCGCCGACGAACACCGGGCTGATGAAGGTCATGCCGTCGATGGCGATAGTGGCGCAGCGGCCGGCGGCGCGGTGGAAGGCGATCGAGGCCGCCGCCAGGTCCATCTGCGACAGCAGCCAGCCACCGAAGATGTCGCCCTCGGGATTGGTGTCGGACGGCATGGCGATGGCCCGCAGCACCGGCGCCTCGTGCGGCCATTCGGCAGCCGCCCAGGCCTGGGCCAGGGTCTCGGCGCGGCGCAGGGACGCGGACTCGTCGGTCACCTCAGTGGCCGCCGGAGCCTTCATAGACGCCAGGGGCCAGTTGCTCGTCCTCGTCATGACCCGGGGCGGTGGCGGCGATGAAGCGGCGGTCGCAATAGGAGCAGTCGACGAAGCCGGCCGCGCCCATCTCCAGCCAGACGCGTGGATGGCCCAGGGCGCCGCCGACGCCGTCGCAGGCGATGCGGTGCGAGCGGACCATGATGGTTTCGGGGGCGGAGCCAGGATGGGCCAAGGTGTCCATGCCGGTCGGGGCCGTGGCGGGCCCCGACATCGCCGATCCGGGCAGGGCGTCGAGAGCGGAGGTGGACTTGGCCTTGCGCGCCATCTTGGTAAAACCCTTGAAATCCAGACGCGGCCTTGGCGTGGCGGCGATGCAGGCATACCTATGCGACCTGTCGCGCCGCCGTCAATTCGCACGCACGCGTTCGTTTTTCTTCAAGCGCCCCAAAGCGCCGCATCTGGACGTTTCATGGACCTGCCCGCCTACGCGATCGAAGCCGAAGGCCTGTTCAAGACCTATCCCGCCAGCAAGACATCACCCGAAAAACGGGCTTTGAACGGCATCGACCTCAAGGTGCCGCGTGGCTCGATCTTCGGGCTCCTGGGACCGAACGGGGCTGGAAAGTCGACCTTCATCAACATCCTGGCCGGCCTGACCCGCAAGACCAGCGGCACGGTGCGGATCTGGGGCCGCGACATCGACGAGCGCCCGCGCGACGCCCGCGCCGCCATCGGCGTGGTGCCCCAGGAACTGGCGGCCGACGTGTTCTTCACCCCGCGCGAATCGCTGGAGGTCCAGGCCGGCATGTACGGCGTGCCCAAGAGCGAGCGTCGCACCGATGAACTGCTCAACGCCCTGGGCCTGGGCGACAAGGCCGACGCCTATGTCCGCCAGCTGTCGGGCGGCATGAAGCGCCGGCTGATGGTGGCGAAAGCCATGGTCCACCAGCCGCCGGTGCTGATCCTCGACGAGCCGACCGCGGGCGTCGATGTCGAGCTGCGCCGCCAGCTGTGGAGCTACGTCACCGGGCTGAACAAGCTGGGCGTGACCATCGTGCTGACCACCCACTATCTGGAAGAGGCCCAGGAGCTGTGCGACCAGATCGCCATCGTCAATCGCGGCGAGGTGGTGGTCAACGAGCCGACGGCCAAGCTGCTGAGCCGAATGGACATCCGCAACGTGGTGGTGACGCCCGAAGAGCCGGTGACCGCAGCGCCGCTGCTGGCGGGCTTCGAGACCAAGCTGCGCGGGGCCGGGGCGTTCTCGGTCTCCTACCGCACGGGTCAGTCCAGCGTCGAACAGGTGCTGGCCGCAGTGCGGGCCGAGGGTCTGAAGATCAAGGACATCGCCACCGAGGATCCGGATCTGGAGGACGTGTTCGTGTCGCTGACCTATGGCGATCCGAACGCCAAGGATCCGCTGCGGGCCTGAGTTCCTCCCCCTGTGGGGGAGGTGGCGGCGAAGCCGACGGGGGGGGGAGTGATCGGAAGCTGTCCATTTCCACGATCGACGATCCTAAAACGCCCCCCACCGATCGCTTCGCGATCGCCTCCCCCACAGGAGGAGGACTAGGGCAGCGCCTTGACGAACGCTCTCACGACGGTGGCGCTGTTGGCCGCCGCGAACTTCAAAAACACCGGGAACTGGTTGCCGGCCGGGTCGCCACCGGCCAGGTCCGACAGGCTGCGGAAGGCGATGAACGGCGTCTTGTTGACATAGGCCACCTGGGCGACGGCGGCGCTTTCCATGTCCAGCACGCGGGCCCCGAACGTCGTGTGGGCATATTGACGGAAGGCGGCATTGTCGACGAACACCGGCCCTGAACCGCCCACCCCGCCGACCACCACCTTGGGCGCCTTGGTCAGGCACTGGTCGGCGGCGCAGCGTTGCAGAGTGACGCGCTCGGCGACCCGCCGGGCGACCTTCAGCAAGGCCGGATCGGCCGGGAAGTTCAGCCGCTCCTCCGGCGCCTCGCCCGGATCGCGCTGAGCGCGGACCGGGCGCGGATACATCATGCCGAAGGCCGGCAGCCCGGCGGTCAGACCTTGGGGCGGAGCAAAGCCGCCGTGAACCTCGCGGGCATAGGCCATTTCTGACGACTGCACCCAGCTGTCGGGGGCCACCACGTCGCCGACCTCAAGGTCGGGATCGGCCCCGCCGGCTACGCCGGAGAACACGATCCGCTCGATCTTGAAATGGTCCAAGCCTAGCTGTGTGATCATCGCTGCGTTGACCATGCTGACCCCGCTGAGGAACAGCACCACCGGCTTGCCCTCCAGTGTGCCGGTGACGAAGCGCGTGCCGGCCGCCGCATGGTCGTGCTTGTCGGTGGTCGCGGCTTCCAAGGCCATCAGTTCGGGCGGGAAGGCGCTGATCACCGCCGTGCGCGGCGTGGCGTCCAGCAGGTCGGCGGCCTGGGCGGCCAGCGGGGCCGAGAGCGGCGCGCAGGTCAGGAACAGAAGCGTCAGGGCAAGGCGCATGGATAGGCTTTCGGGGCGTTGGTGAGTCGGGCCACCTTACCGCCTTGCCGGCGGGAGAGGCGAGCCTGGCGAGTGTCGCTCGGTCAGCTTGAACGTGGAAGCCCCCGATCGGGCGCCGTCGCCCAGACGACGCGCAAACGGGCGCGCTCTTGCCGCCAGCCAATTTCTCCGATTGCATCGCGCGGCGGAGCGGATGATTTTCGCCGCCAGTTTGGGGCGTGAGGACGGTATGCGGCGATTTCTGTTTCGGGTCTTGATGACCTTCGTGCTGGCGACCGGCCTTGGCGGCGTGGCGCTCGCCAAGCCGATGCCGATCAAGGTCGTCATCGTCACCACCTTCGAGGTCGGGGCCGACACCGGCGACTTCGCCGGCGAGTTCCAGCCCTGGGTCGAGGGCTGGCCGCTGACCCACGAGATCAAGATACCCGGCGTGCGTCACATGGCGCGCTATTCCGACGACGGCGTGCTGGCCATCGCCAGCGACATGCGCGGCCGAGCCCGCGAAAGCGTCGCCGCCCTGATCCTCTCCAAGCAGTTCGACCTGTCCAAGGCCTATTGGATCGTCAGCGGCATCGCCGGGGTCGATCCCCAGGTCGCCTCGGTCGGCAGCGCCGCCTGGGCCAATTTCGTGGTCGACGCCGACCCGATCTACGAGGTCGATGATCGCGAAATCCCCGCCGACTGGCCCTATGGCCTCTATGCGCTGCAGACCGACCGTCCCCAGGTCAAGGGCGACGCCAACGGCTCCAGCGGCATGGTCTGGAAACTCGACGCCGGCTTGGTCGACTGGGCCTATGGCCTGAGCAAGGACGTCGCCTTGCCGGATTCGGAGAAGCTCAAGGCGCTGCGGAGTGGCTATGCGGGCCAGCCCCTGGCCCAGAAGCCGCCCTTCGTGCTCGAAGGCGACGTGCTGGGCGCCACCCGCTTCTGGCACGGCGACCGCCGGACACAGTGGGCCCGAGACTGGGTCCAGCTTTGGACCGACAAGGCCGGCGTCTTCGCGATGAGCGACTGCGAGGACCAGGGCATACTCGACGTGCTGCACCTCTATGGCGACGCCGGCCAGATCGACGCGCGCCGGGTGCTGGTGCTGCGCACGGCGAGCAACTATACGCGACCGCCCCTCGACCAGCCGACCTTCCCGCGGGTGTTCAACCATGACGGCGCGGCCGCCGCCTTCGCCGCCACCTTCAAGGTCGCCGGTCCGGTGGTTCGCGAACTGACCCATCACTGGAACACCTACGCCACGACCCTCCCGGTCGGCGCGCCCACCGGGAGCCGCTGAATGCTTGAGAAGCTCTTCGGCCTGAAGGCCAACGGCACGAACGTTCGCACCGAGGTGCTGGCCGGTTTCACCACCTTCATGACCATGGCCTATATCGTCGTGGTCAATCCGACGATCCTCGGCGAGGCCGGCATGCCGGTGGCCGCCGTCGCCGTCGCCACCTGTCTGGCGGCCGGCTTCGGCTCGATCCTGATGGGGCTGATCGCCAACTATCCTCTGGCCCTGGCCCCCGGCATGGGGCTGAACGCCTATTTCACCTACACCGTGGTCAAGGGCATGGGCGTGCCGTGGGAGGTGGCCCTGGGCTGCGTCTTCCTGTCGGGCGTGGCCTTCCTGATCCTGACCCTGGTGGGCGTTCGGCAGATGATCGTCGCGGCCATCCCCAAGCCGCTGTTCTCTGCGGTCGCGGCCGGGGTCGGCCTGTTCATCGCCTTCATCGGCCTGAAGGAGGCGGGGATCATCGTCGCCAGCCCCGCCACCACCGTGGCCCTAGGCGACCTCACGACCCCCAGCGCGGCCCTGGCGATCATCGGCCTGCTGGTCATCGCCGTGCTGCAGGCCTGGCGGGTCAAGGGCGCGATCCTGATCGGCATCCTGCTGGCCACCGCCGCCGGCTGGGTCCTGGGCCTGGCCAAGGTCATCCCCGCCACCTCCAGCCTCGCCGACCTGACCGCCACGGCCTTCAAGCTCGACATCCTCGGCGCCTTCCACCTGAAGGGCGGCCTGGCGCTCGCCATGCTTGAGATCGTCTTCGTCTTCCTGTTCGTCGACCTGTTCGACAATGTCGGCACCCTGGTGGCGGTGACCAAGAAGGCCGGCCTGCAAGCGCCGGACGGCTCGATCCCCCGCCTCAACCGCATCCTGCTGGCCGACTCGGCGGCCACCATGGTCGGCGCTGTGGCCGGCACCAGCACGGTGACCAGCTATATCGAGAGCGCCGCCGGCGTCACGGCTGGCGGCCGAACCGGCCTGACGGCGGTGGTCGTGGGCCTGCTCTTTTTGCTGACCATGTTCTTCGCGCCGCTGGTCCAGGCCATACCGGCCGCCGCCACCGCGCCGGCCTTGATCCTGGTCGGCGCCCTGATGGTCGGGTCGCTGGTCGACATCGACTGGGCCGACCCGACCGTGGCGATCCCGGCCTTCCTGACCCTGATCACCATTCCGCTGACCTTCTCGATCGCCAACGGCCTGGCCTTCGGCATCACCAGCTACGCCTTGCTGCGCCTGTTGACCGGCAAGATCACCAAGGCCGACTGGCTGCTGCTGGTCCTGGCGGCCTTGTTCATTCTGCGCTTCGTCTATCTGGCCAAGGGATAGGAAAGACCCGTTTGCGCCGGCGCGGCCTTTCCGCTAAGACCGCGCTTCCGCAAGGCGGAAGCACCCGTAGCTCAGCTGGATAGAGCGTTGCCCTCCGAAGGCAAAGGTCACACGTTCGAATCGTGTCGGGTGCGCCAAAAACTTCAATAAAATCAACAGATTACGATTTGATATCATCCGAATACGGATGGTTTTTGCTTGTCCGGAAGCAATACGGAAGCACGTTGCGCGGCCATTCTGGCGTGAAATTTCGTGGAATCGGCAAATCCGGAAGCAAGCTTAGCTGCTGATCTGAGCTTAAGTGGCCAGCGCCCAACCGCTCCCATAAGATCGGCGTGCCGGATAATGCCAGCGTGCCGTTCACTTCCTACTTCTTCAAGCGCACGCCCGGACCACCGACCTCGTCCGCCGAAAGAAACATCACACCAGCATCGCTCAAAGCCTGTCGGACCGCTTCAACGTTGGCCGCTGCGCTACGACCCGGCCCCACAGCGCTTTCCATCCGAACGATGGTCGGCAACGAGACTCCCGAGGCGGCAACCAAACGGGGCTGGCTCCAACCGAGCAAGGCGCGCGCGGCCCGGATTTGCTCAGCGGTAATCACGAGACGATAATTTTATTATTGTGAATGATCATTTTATATTGACCTCTCATTCGATCTGCTTGATCATAAAATACTCACTCAGAACTAAAGAGCAGAGATCATGGAGTCACGTCGAAAGGCGGGAAGCGCGTCTGCGCGCCCGTCTGAACCGTCGAGGCGTACCGTTCTGGCCGGCGGGTCCGCGACTCCGCTGGTCGCCGGCCTCGCGTCGGCCAGCACGCCGGGTGATCCTGCCCTTGCCATTTGTGAACGATGGCTCGCCGTGGATGCAGAGCGTCGGCGCCTCCAAACGGAGTGGAGCAACCTTGAAGGTTGGCTGATCGAAACGCGCAGATGGTTTCAGCTGTCGTCTAGCGAACGGGCAGCCGTTCCAGAGGGGGCGAGGCTCGCTGAGATCGACGCGCGGCTGGATGTCCTGGAGGAAGAGAACCAGACCCTTCTCAAGGCAATGCAGCCGACCCCGGCCAAGACGGTCGAGGGGGTCATCGCCTGTCAAACGGCGCGCAATCGGGACCCCCTATAGGCGCCCAATCGGGACCCCCTATCCGGCTTCCGAGCGGCGATGCGCGTAGCTCTCAGCCAGCGCAGAGCATCGCCGCGGGGTGAGCCACTGATCGATCAGCTGCCCGGAGGGGGGTCTGGGGGGAGGTTGAACAAGTTGTGGACGAAGCGGGGCGTG
>JACMOF010000167.1 GCA_014378155.1 Caulobacter sp.
CAAGACCGCCTTCGTGGCCGGGGCGATCGTCCTGGTGCTGATCGCCGGCCTGGCCGCCACGCGCATGGGCTCGGAGTTCATTCCCAGTCTCGACGAAGGCGACATCGCTCTGCACGCCTTGCGTATCCCGGGCACCAGCCTGACCCAGGCGGTGAAGATGCAGACCGCCCTGGAGGCGCGGATCAAGCAATTCCCCGAGGTCGACAAGGTCGTGGCCAAGATGGGCACCGCCGAGGTGGCCACCGATCCGATGCCGCCCAGCGTCGCCGACACCTTCGTGCTGCTGAAGGACCGCAAGGACTGGCCCGATCCGCGCAAGCCCAAGGCCCAGCTGGTCGCCGAACTGCAGGAGGCCGTCGAGACCGTGCCGGGTAATAATTACGAGTTCACCCAGCCGATCCAGATGCGCTTCAACGAGCTGATCTCCGGGGTGCGCTCGGACGTGGCGATCAATGTCTATGGCGATGACCTCGACGTCCTGATGCAAACCGGCAAGGCCATCGAGGAGGTGGTCGGCAAAATCGAGGGCGCCCAGGACGTCAAGGTCGAGCAGACCACCGGCTTGCCGGTGCTGCAGATCACCCCCGACCGCGACGCCCTGGCGCGGTTTGGCCTCAACATCGCCGATGTCCAGGACGTGGCCTCCGCCTCGATCGGCGGCGCGACCGCGGGCCAGATCTTCGAGGGCGACCGGCGCTTCGACATCGTCGTGCGCCTGCCGGAGGTGCTGCGACGAGACGTCGACGAGATCGGTAGGCTGCAAATCCCCCTGCCCGCTTCCGACGGCGCGCGGGGCTTCGTGCCCCTGGCCGACGTCGCCAAGGTCGAGGTGGTGATCGGTCCCAACCAGATCGGCCGCAGCGATGGCAAGCGCAAGGTCGTGGTCACGGCCAATGTCCGCGGCCGCGACCTCGGCTCGTTCGTCACCGCCCTGCGGAAGGCGGTCGATGATCGAGTCGAGGTTCCGACCGGCTATTGGGTCGACTATGGCGGCACCTTCGAGCAACTGACCTCGGCCGCGCGCCGCCTGCAACTGGTCGTGCCGGCCGCCCTGTTGGTGATCTTCGGCTTGCTGTTCCTGCTCTTTCGCTCCTGGAAGGACGCCGGGGTGGTGTTCTCCGGCGTGCCCCTGGCCCTGACCGGCGGGGTCGCGGCCCTGATGATGCGGGGCCTGCCGCTGTCGATCTCGGCGGCGGTCGGGTTCATCGCCTTATCGGGCGTCGCGGTGCTGAACGGCGTGGTGATGGTCACCTTCATTCGGAGCCTGCTCGACGAAGGCCGAAATCTCGAGGACGCGATCCGCGAAGGCGCCCTTGGGCGTCTTCGCCCCGTGCTGATGACCGCCCTGGTCGCCAGCCTCGGCTTCGTGCCGATGGCGTTCAATGTCGGGGCCGGCTCGGAGGTGCAGCGTCCGCTGGCCACCGTGGTGATCGGCGGCATCGTCTCCTCGACGATCCTGACCCTGCTGGTGCTGCCGGCGCTCTATGCCCTGGCCTCTCGGCGGCGCAAGCCCGGGGAGGTCGCGGCCTGATCCTCCTGAGGAGCGCTCCCGCCCGCCGGCCCCTGGCCGAACGGCGGGAGCGTCTCCATCTTCGGCAGTAGGGATCAGCCCGACGACGCCTCAAGGATACAGGATGCCGGACCGCGCCGAGCACTGGGAAACCCTCTACGTCACCAAGCACGCCGACACCGTCAGCTGGTATCAACCCGCGCCCGCGCCTTCGCTGGACGCCCAGGCGCGGATCACGCCCGCCAAATCCACAGGATTGATCGATGTCGGCGGTGGCGCCTCCAACCTCGTCGACGCCCTGCTCGAACGCGGCTGGCGTGACCTGGCCGTGCTCGACATCGCCCAACCGGCCCTGGACGTGGCGCGAGCCCGACTTGGGGAAAGGGCTGACGATGTCCAGTGGATCGCTACGGACATCACGACCTGGCGGCCAGGGCGCCGCTACGCGATCTGGCATGACCGGGCGGTGTTCCATTTCTTGACGTAAGCCGCAGACCGGGCCGGTTACCGCGCAGCGCTGGAACAGGGCCTGGCGCCCGGCGGCGCGCTGTTGATGGCCACCTTCGCCCTGGGCGGCCCCGAACGCTGCAGCGGCCTGTCGATCGTCCAATACGGCCCCGAAAGCCTGGCGGGCGAACTGGGCGGGGCCCCCAGCCTGCAAGACAGCTGGCGCGAGGACCACGTCACGCCGGGCGGTGGAGTGCAGGCCTTCAACTGGTGCCTGTTTCGCAAGACGGGCTGAACGTCCGGCCTATCGACACGCCATGAAAGCCACTGGACTCCATCCTCTCCAGGGGGATAGGTTCGGGACATGGCCCACGTCGTCCACGAAACCCACCCCGAGATCGTCAACCGCCTGAAGCGGGCCGAGGGTCACCTGCGCAAGACCATCGCGATGATCGAGGCCGGCCGCACATGCCTGGACCTGGCCCAGCAGTTGCACGCCATCGAGAAGGCGGTCGCGGCGGCCAAGAAGACCCTGATCCACGACCACATCGATCACTGCCTGGCCCACGCGGCCGAGGACGATCCCAAGGGCGCGGCCAAGGCGATCGACGAACTCAAGACCATCACCAAGTACCTCATCAGAACATGGACGCCACGCGCCGATTGCCAGGGCTAGACTAGCCCCACCCCATCCCCCTCGCGCACCGTCCCGCCCTCTTCCACCTTCATATAGATTCCGCAGAACATGTGGCCGTAATGGTCGAACAGCGCCTTGACCATTTCGATGTCGCGTTGCGCGGTGACCGGATCGACATGGATGGCCGCGCAGCGGACGATGGGCTTCAGCACCTGGGCCCGCGCCGCCCCGACCCGCAGGGCGTGGCCGGTCCAGTCGTTCTCGATCCAGGCCGGCCAGCCCTCGACATAGAGGTTGGCGCGGAACCGCAGCGGATCGACGGGGCGGGCCAGCTTGGCCGCAAGGTCGCGGACGCTGGCGAGATTGACGATGGACACATAGCCCGACCGGCTGTCCATGAACCGGTAGTCGCCTGGCCCCTCCACCACTCGCAGCGGACCCCTGATCGCGTCGCCCAACAAAGCCTCGAGCCACGCCTCGAAGCCGCGCCGCCCCGGCTCGCCCCGCAGGTCGCCGGCGAAGTCCGGCTGGCCCTGGGCGCTGGCGGTCAGCAGGCCGGTGGCGTCGTCATAGGCCGTGCGAGCCTTGGCGACGGCGGGGATCTTGGCCAGCACCGTGAACTTCATCTTCGAGATATGGGCCGGCACGTCGGGGTCAAAGCCGCTGGGCCCGTCCTCCACCGCATAGAGCCGGTCGCACGGAAAGCATTCGCCGGCCACCAGCTGCGCCGCCGCCAGCCGTTCGGGCGTGAACCCCTTCACGGGGTGGCGGTAGAGGCTGACGATACTCGCCTGCGGTGTTGGCGCTTGCATGGCCGGCAAGGTCGATGACGACTCAGGGCTTGGCAAGCCGCGAAACAGGGTAAGACTGGCGCAGGAACGGAGCGGCGCCCGGCGAGTTCCTCCCCCGGAGGGCCACACCATGACAGATAAAGCGCCGCGACGCCCCCTCCGGTCGTGGATCGCCTCGCGCCCCTATCACCTGGCCCCGTGGATCGCCCTGCTGGCCCTGGCGCCCTTCGCCCTGCCCCGCCGCGCGCCCGGCCCCACGGGCGCCGCCGACCGCCTCCCCAGCGAAACGCCCATCGAGAACCCGCCCGGCCTGTCCGAGGACCGGGCCATGCCGGCGCACGACTTCGACCAGGTCGAACCCCTGCGCGGCCGCGCCGCCCACCATCCCCACCACATCCCGATGCTGGGCTGGCGCGACATCCTGTGGCGCACCTTCCGCGAGATCGAGGCCGACCGCCTGCCGGCCGTGGCCGGGGGCGTCACCTTCTACACCCTGCTGGCCCTGTTCCCGGCCATCGGCGCCTTCGTGTCGCTATACGGCCTGTTCGCCGACGTCGGGGCGGTCGAGAAGCAGTTGCGGGAGATGTCCAGCGTCTTCCCCGCCAGCGTCGTCAACATCGTCGGCGAGCAGATGCTGCGCCTGGCCAGCCAGGAACAGACCAAGCTGGGCGTCGCCTTCGTGGTCAGCCTGCTGCTGTCGGTGTGGAGCGCCAACGCCAGCATGAAGGCGCTCTTCGACGGGCTGAACGTCGCCTATGACGAGGACGACAAGCGCAATTTCGTCACCAAGACCGCGTGGACCTACGCCTTCACCTTCTGCGCCCTGCTCTATGCGGGGGTGCTGGCCGGGGTGCTGATCGGCGCGCCGATCGTGCTGGAGCATGTGGGTCTGAGCAGCGCGGCGGTGATCTGGATCCCCCTGCGCTGGCTGATCGTGCTGGTGGTGACGACCGGCGCCTTCGCCATGCTCTACCGCTTCGCGCCCTGCCGCGCCCGTCCCCGCTGGCGCTGGGTGATCTGGGGATCGGTGTTCGGCGCCGCAGCCTGGCTGATCGGCTCGCTGGGCTTCTCGCTCTATGTCAACACCGTCGCCCATTATGACGCCACCTACGGCCCCCTGGGCGCCATCATCGCCTTCATGGTCTGGATGTGGTTCTCGATCATGACCGTGCTGGTCGGCGCCGAGCTGAACGCCGAGATCGAGCACCAGACCGCCATCGACTCCACCACCGGCCCCGAAAAGCCGATGGGCGAGCGCGGCGCCGCCATGGCCGACACCGTCGGCCTGGCCTTCCATCCCTGGGAATTCCTGCAGCGCGAGGCCGGCGTCGTCAAACGCGCCTCGGGCCGCTATTGGGACCAGGCCCGGGGTCGCAAGCCGCCGCCGGCCTGACAAAAATCCTCTGGTCCCGGCGGATGCCGGGATGAGCGGAGAAAAGGTGGCTTAAGCAGAAGGCCACGACCCGCTAAACCTCCACCCATGATCTTCGCCCCCGCCGCCGAGCCCGACTTCCCCGCCCTCGTGGCACTGGTCAACAACGCCTATCGCGGCCAAGGCGCGCAAGCCGGCTGGACCACCGAGGCCGGCTATATCGACGGCCAGCGCATCGACCTGGACAGCCTCTGCCAGGACCTGGCCGACGCTCCGGGCGCCACACTGCTGACCCTACGCGACGCGGCGGACGGCCCCCTGCTGGGCTGTGTCTGGCTGCAGCCGGACGGCGACAGTCCGGGCGAGGACGTCTGGTACCTGGGCATGCTGACCATCCGCCCCGACCTCCAGGACCGCAAGCTCGGCGCCGCCCTGCTGGCCCAGGCCGAAGCCCACGCCGCCCGCCTGGGCGCCAAGCGCGTCCGCATGACGGTGGTCCACCTGCGCGACACCCTGATCGCCTGGTATCAGCGCCGCGGCTACGCCCTGACCGGCGAACGCGAGCCGTTCCCGGTGGGAGAACGGTTCGGGACGCCGCGGCAGGCGCTGGAGTTCGTGGTGCTGGAGAAGCGGGTTTAGCTGAAGCCCCCTTCCTCCTCCGCTCTGGGGAGGCAAGGCGCGTTTGGTCGACGCCCGCGCCCTGGCGCGGGCCACAACCTCGACGGCCTCCGACAGGGCCTGCGACCCGAACGATCGCGCGTCGGCAAGATAGGCCTCGATGCCCTCTTCGCTGTCCAGATAGTCGGCCGGGTCGAACGGTAATGTTTCCACGTCAGATTTCCCCGCATGACGGCCCAGGCCCTGCCGGCGAAGCCACCGTCCGCGTCGGCGAGGCCGCGCCTTGAAACCTTGATGGCGAGCTTGCTCTGGCGTCTGCTGTTGTTGGTGGCGCGACCGTCGGGCCCGCGGGCGACCTTGAACGGCCCCTCGCTAGAGCATTTTTCGAGCGAAGTGGTTCTGGTTCGCGTGAAGAAAAATGCGTCAAAACAGAAGATTAGA
>JACMOF010000018.1 GCA_014378155.1 Caulobacter sp.
CGACCCGACAAATCGCTGCGGCTCGGGGTCGCCCGCCATCGAGCACCTGCCGTGAGCTGAAGCGTAATGGCGCGCCCAAGGCCGCCTACAAGCCCGTGCTGGCCGGCGATCTCAGCAAGGCCCGGCGCTGGCGAGGCAGCCGCCTGGAACGCGACGAGGTCCTCCAGTGCCAAGTGCTCGAGCAGGTGGCCGGACGGCTGAAGCGCGAGCACGGCCAGGCGGTGATGAGCCACGAGAGCATCTACCGGTTCATCTACGCCCAGATGCGCCGGACCAACGATGGAAGCTGGCGCAAGTATCTGCCGCGCAAGACCAACCTCGACACCCTCGACCTGGACGACATTCTTTGGCTCAACAGGCTCCACAACCACAGGCCTCGAAAGTGCCTGGTCTTCCAGACACCCGCCGAGGTCTACACCCTGTTGCATTTCAAGTGTGAATCCACATCCCGACTTTCGTCGGGGAGACGGTGTTGAGGGCGTGCCACACGAACTGCTGACCGCGCCCGACTAAGCCTTCTGCTCCAGACGCGCCCGCCACAGCCGCCAAAGCACGCCCGGCGCGGCCAGCACCGGGTGTCGCTCGCGCCAGGGCGTCAGCGGCACCGACAGGCCCGTATGGCGCTCGATCTTCCAGACCGCATAGCGCGCCGCGCCCTCGAACGTGAAGGCGGCCTTGATCAGCCGCGCCAGGTTCAACGGCTTGCCCAGGCTGCGCCGCACCCGCCAGGCGGCGTTGAGCCGCTTGTGATCCTCCGCCGACAGATTGGGCTGCACCGCGCCGCGCGAGACGATGTCGAGCATCCCCTCCTCTCGCCAACAGGCAATCAACAGGCAATCGTAGCGCTCGGGCTCGAAGGCCAGGATCGAGCGCTCGCGCCCACCCTTCTCGACCCGGAATTCGGCGGCGTAGGTCTGCTGGAACAGGGCCGACCAATAGGCGTCCGGCGGGCCCTCGTGCGGTCCAAGCGCGGCGGCGAAGCGGGTGGCGGTTCGGGCGGCCTCCGCGACGGCCTCGATCACGGCGTCGCCGATCGCCGGATCGACCGTCCAGACCAGGGCCGAGGGCTGGACGAAGCGCGTCCAGATCGTGGTGTCGATCCCCTGCCCCAGCACGGCGTTCTGGAACTGGGCCAAGGTCATGGCGGCGACCTTGGCGCGCAGGGTCCGGCCTTGGTGCTCGACCTCGTGATAGCTGACGTCCGGCCACAGCACCCGCCCGGCCAGACCGCGCCAGCCGCTCCGGGGGCCGGCGGTGAGGACGTAGAAGTCCATCACCCCCTCCAGGTCGCCCGTTCGCAGGATCGAGCCGTAGAACAGCACCGCCACCGGAGCCTCGAAGGCCTCCACCAGGCGCTGGGCGAACATCACGGCGTGGGGCGGGGCCGGGGCGCGGAGCTCCTCGCTGACCAGGCTGACCACCGAAGCGGTCATGCCGCCAGGAACCGCAGCGCCGGCGCCAGGACCACGGTCACGCCGCCGGCCCCGTCATAGACCTCGCCGTCCACCACCAGCGGCTGGTCGGTGGTGATCCGGATGGTCTGGGCGTCGCCGCGCCGATAGCCCAGACCGGGCAGCCAGGCGGCGTCGCGGCCGCTCAGCAGGGCGGGCAAGGCGCCGGGCAGGTGCTTGGGCGGGGCGTCGACGTCGAGGAACTTCAGCCCCTCGCGCGGCGGTCCGAACGGCTTGAGACCCAGGGGCAGGCGCTTGAGGGTGGTGGCCATGACCACGAAACGGTCGGCGGTGCGGGTTTCCTCGCCGTCGATGGCCATGCACAGCGGCACGCCGGCCCGCCAGCGGTCGCGCGCGCCGCCCATCAGGGTGCCAATCACGCCGCCGGCCAGGGTCAGGGCTACCGACAGGCTGTGGAAGGCGCCCAGGGCGTTGACCTTCTTGGACATGCTGGTCACCCGCACGAAGGCGCCCAGGCCAAACACGAAGCCATGCAACGACGGCCGACCGTCGTCCCAACGCACCACCAGGGGCGCGCGGGTCTTGATCACCGGGTGGCCGGAGCGGGCGGCG
>JACMOF010000168.1 GCA_014378155.1 Caulobacter sp.
CAGCGCCACGATGCCGTACTGGTGGGCCATGCCCTCGGGGGCCGGCTCGACGACGACGATGTTGCCGCCCTTCTGGTCATAGGCCTCGATGGCCTGGGCCAGGGCCGGAACGCCGGCCGACATCACCATGTCGGGCAGCATGACAGCGAACGGCTCGTCGCCGATGACGTCACGGGCGCACCACACCGCGTGGCCCAGGCCCAGTGGGGCCATCTGGCGCACGAAGCTCATCTCGCCGGGTCGAGGCAATTCGCCGAGCAATTCTTCAAGCAGGGCGGTCTTGCCCTTGGCGGCCAGGGCGGCCTCCAGCTCGACCTGATGGTCGAAATAGTCCTCGATCGCGCCCTTGTTGCGGCCCGTCACGAAGACGAAGTGCTCGATGCCCGCCTTGCGACCTTCCTCGACGACATAGGACAGGATCGGCCGGTCCACGACGTTCAGGAGTTCCTTGGGCGTGGTCTTGGTGCAGGGCAGAACCCGGGTGCCGAAACCGGCGACGGGGAGAACAGCCTTGCGGACGGGTTTCATGAAAGCCTCGTGAGCGGTCATTGGGTAGAGGGTTTCTAGGGCGGGTCGCGCGTCTGCGCCACCACTGTTCGGTGACCGGGCGTTGCAAATCGCGCGCTGTTGAAAATCGGCGCGCCGCTCGCGCTCGAGCGCCCGTGGATTCCGCGACGGCGCAAAATGGTCTAGCAGGGAGCGGTATTGTCGCCGGAGTTTCCCGTCATGGTCCGCACCCTCAGCCTCATCCTCGCCCTGGGGGCCGCCCTGGCCCTGTCGGCCTGCGGGCCCAACGGCCGGCAGAAGCATAGTCTGGAGACCGCCAACGCCTTCATGGCCGCCAACGCCAAGCAGCCTGGCGTCGTCACCCTGCCCGACGGCCTGCAGTACAGGGTTGTCCGCTCAGGACCGGCCGAGGGCGGCAAGCCCGCGCCGATCGACGAGGTCACCGTCAACTACGAGGGCAAGCTGGTGGACGGCTTCGTGTTCGACAGCTCCTACGCGCGCCACCAGCCGGAAACCTTTCCCCTGCAAGGCCTGGTTCCGGCCTGGCAAGAGGCGCTTGTGATGATGCGACCCGGCGACGAATGGACCCTCTATGTGCCGCCGAGCCTGGGCTATGGCGCCGAGGACAAGGGTCCGATCCCCGGAAACAGCGTCATGGTCTTCCGCATCGAGCTGGTCGCCGTGGAGTCCATGAAGATCCAGCCGCCCAAGGAACACGCCCCCACCTAGGCCGACCCAGTCGCGAGCTGACCAAAGCAATACACGCGAATGACTCCGCCAAGCGTCGCTGCGGTAGGCGAGCGCCGCGGCTCAGGCTAGTGTCCCTTAATGGTCTCCTCCTCAGAAGCGCTTTCGGCCCGCGCCATCGATATCCTGGCCACGCTGGTGGCTTTCGACACCACGTCGCGTCGTTCCAACCTGGCCCTGATCGAATGGGTGGAGGCCTATCTGTCCGACCTGGGCGTCGCCTCGCGGCGGGTGCCCAACGCGGACGGGACCAAGAGCAACCTGCTGGCCAGCATCGGTCCGGCCGTTCCGGGCGGCGTGGTGCTGTCTGGCCATACCGACGTGGTGCCGGTCGATGGCCAGCCCTGGACCAGCGACCCTTTCGTCCTGACCGCGCGCGGCGGCCGACTCTATGGCCGGGGAACCTGCGACATGAAGGGGTTTCTCGCCCTGGCCCTGGCCGCCGCGCCCGACCTGGCGGCCGCCACGCTCGACCGCCCTGTCCACCTGGCCTTCTCCTATGACGAGGAGGTCGGTTGCTTGGGCGCGCCCGACATGATCGCGGTGATCGCCACCGAATTGCCCCGTCCCGCCCTGGTGGTGGTCGGCGAGCCCACCGACATGGTGGCGGTGCGCGGCCACAAGGGTATCGCCAGCTTCCGCGTCACGGTCACCGGACGCGAGGCCCACTCCAGCCTGACCCATCTGGGCGTCTCGGCCAACATGTTCGCCATCAAGCTGATGAGCCATCTGGTCGATCTGTCGGAGCGGCTGGAGCGCGAGGCCGACCCGGACTCGCCGTTCATGCCCAAGGGCGCCAGCCTGACGGTCGGTCAGGTGAACGGCGGCACGGCGGTCAACATCCTGGCGCGCGAATGTGTGTTCATCTTCGACCTGCGAATGCCGGCCGGTCTGAACGCCCAGACGATCCTATCCGACTTCTTCGCCCTGACCAAAACGCTGGACGCTCAGATCAAGGCCAAGGCCCCCGAGGGCGGCGTGGTGGTCGAGACCCGCTCGATGACCCCGCCCTTCGCGCCGGAGATCGACGGCGTCGCCGAGACCTTCGCCCGCCGCATCGCCGGCGACAATGGCCCGCCCCGCGTCGTGCCCTACGCCGCCGAGGCTGGCCAGTTCCAGGGGGCGGGTTTCTCAACCGTGATCTGCGGCCCCGGCTCGATCGACCAGGCCCACCAACCCGACGAATTCGTGGAAATCAGCCAGATGGAACGCGGCGCGACCTTCATGCGCCGGTTGATCGAGGACCTTTCCAAGGCCGGATGATCAGCCGGCGGCCAATGAAGGCTACGGGATCGATGCTCATGACCCGCAGAATCTCCCACGAGCCGACCTTGCGGCCGGCCTGGATCTGCCGTCGCGACGCCCAGATCCCAGCCAGCGCCTCGCGCTTCAGCGCCGCGCGGATGCCGCGCACCGCCGGTCCGGCGTCGCCACGCCGGAGATGCAGCAGCAGCAGTCCCGAGGTCACCGCCACGTGCAGCGGTGCGGTCAGCCAAAGCAGCAGCGGCGGGGTGTTCTTGATGAAGGTCCACACCCGATTGCGCGAGCCGTGGAAGACGGAGAAGTCCGAGCGGACGCCGGTGGTCGCCGAGCCGACATGGTCCACCCGCGCCTTCGGAACCAGAAGGGTCGCCTTCCCGGCCAGCCGCAGCCGATAGCCGAGATCAACGTCCTCGCAGTAGCAGAAGAACCGCTCGTCGAAGCCGCCCAGAGCCTGGAACAGCGCTCGGTCGATCAACGTCGCCGCGCCGCAGGCCGAGAACACCTCGCCCTCCGCCAGGGTCGCGGGCAGCTTTCTCCGGTAGCCGCCCCGGAACGGGATGCCGGACGAAGTCATGTTGTCGCCCGCCCCGTCCATCAACTCGGTCTCGTCGGCCACCAATTGCACGGTCGCGAACGAGCGAATGTCGGGGTGGCGGCGCGTGGCCGCGACGAGGGCCTCCAGCCAGTCCGGATGTGGATAGGCGTCAGGATTGAGCAGCGCCAGCCAGCGTCCCCGCGCCGTGCGCCCCGCCAGGTTGTTGCCAGCCGCAAAGCCAAGATTCGCACCGGGTTCAAGAAAACGTATCGCTGGGTTGGCCGCGACGGCGGCCTGAGGCGCGCCGTCCGTCGAGGCGTTGTCGACCAGCAAAATCTCGAAGTCAGTGAAAGTCTGGCCTTGCAGACCCGCCAAGCAGCGCTCAAGCGTCGCGCCGCTCTGATAGGAAACGAGGAGAATGCTGATAAGCGGCGGCGGGCCCATGAACGAACAGTCTATTGAATGCGAGTGGGAATTCTGGCTAACACAGCCCGACCGCGCCAAGGTACATTGATCGTGTGGAAACAAATCAAAGCTCTGGTGTGGCGGCGCCTGCCGGATATCTGCGAGGCGATTTCCGTTCGCCTGCCGGCGATACGCGCTTACCGCCGCTACGGCTGGCGGCGTAAGCGCTCGACCTCCGGCGGTCCTATCGTCGTGGCCGGGTTTCATGGGGCGGTGCTGGGCCTGGGAGAGGCCGCCCGTGGCGTGGTCTCGGCGCTGGCTTCCACTGGAATGGCCGCCACCGCCTGGGACGTTTCGGAGCGCCTGGGTCATCCGCGCCAGCTCGATCATGGCGACGTCGCCACCCCACTTGGCGGGCCCGGCGTGATGATCGCTCACCTTAACCCGCCAGAGCTGATGCAGTTGATCGCCGCCGACTCGACGCCGTTCGAGGGCAAGCACGTTATCGGCTATTGGGCGTGGGAGCTGGCCGCCATCCCAGCTCTGTGGAGGCCGGCCTTTCGTTATGTCGATGAGATTTGGGCGCCCTCTCGATTCACAGCCGAGGCCATCCAGCGCGCCGCGCCGCGCGGCATGAGGGTGCGGATCGTGCCCCATTTCGTGTCCGTGGACCAACGACATCCGGCGCGGGCCCGATTTGGCCTGGATCCGGATCGGGTGATCGTGCTCTGCGCTTTCGACCTCCGTTCCACCCTGGCTCGCAAGAATCCCCTCGCTGCCTTGGAGGCTTTCCGCTTCGCCGCCGCCGACGCCCGCGCGCCCGTGACCCTAGTCTTTAAGACCGTAGGGGGGGCCGAGGCACCGGAGGCCCTGGCCATGCTGCGGGCGGCGATCGGCAATACACCGGATGTGGTGTTGATCGAAGAGATCCTGACCGTCGCCGATCGCGACAGCCTGCTGGCCAGTTGCGACATTCTCCTGTCCCTGCATCGCTCCGAGGGTTTCGGCCTGCTGTTGGCCGAGGCGATGGCGGCGGGCAAGGCCGTAGTCGCCACGGGCTGGTCGGGCAATATGGACTTCATGGACGACTCGACCGCAGCCTTGATCCCATATTCCCTGGTCCCCGTTGATGATCCGCAAGGCATCTATCGCAAGGGCCTATGGGCACAGGCTGACGTGGCGGCGGCGGGTAGGGCCCTAGCCGAACTGATCGACGACCGCGCCCGCCGCGAGGCTCTGGGCGCCCGCGCCCGGAACGCCGCGCGCGACCAGCTCGCGGTGCGCGTCGTCGCCGACAACATGCGCCGCGCCCTCGATGGCTGGGGGCCTCCATCGACATCGCGGCCACATGACCTTGACGGACCTGCTCATGACTCTCGGCCAACTCTCGACCCCAGACGTCCTCTTGATCACGCCCCAGCGGCGCAATGACGAACGCGGCTGGTTTTCCGGGACATTTCGTCAATCTCTGCTGCAGGAGGCGGGCTTTACGGGGCGCGCTTTCCTACAGGACAATCACGCGTGCTCGACCAAGCGCGGCGTTGTGCGAGGCCTGCACTTCCAAAAGCCGCCGTATGCACAGGACAAACTGGTGCGCTGCGCACGCGGCGCGATCTTCGATGTCGCGGTCGATATCCGGCGCGGTTAGCCGACGTTCGGACATTGGGTTGGCGCGGAACTCTCCGCGTGCAACGACCACCAGTTGCTGGTCCCCAAAGGTTTTGCTCATGCCTACTGCACCCTGAACGACGACCGCGAGGCGCTCTATAAAGTGACCAACTATTACCAGCCCCAGGCCGAGGGCGCGCTCCGCTGGAACGATCCGGCGCTGGGCATTGACTGGAAGCTCCCGGCGGTCGAAATCACCGTCAACGCTCGCGACGCAGCGGCGCCCCTTCTGAACGACCTCGCCACACCCTTCGTGTACTGAACACAGCAGCAATCGGTTCCTGATCGGCGCGCCATGCGCTCGTCGGGATGACGGGTCGCCGTTCAATCGCCCTGACGTACAGCGCTCGCCCACTCCATCCTCACCGCCTCCACGTCTTCAGCCGCGGCGCCCGCCAGCCGCGCGAACGCGAACGCGTCCAATAGTCGTGCAGCCGCCCACACCGCCGCGCCGCGCACGGTCGGCGAAGGATCCCCCAGCAGAGGCTCGACCACCGCCATTAGTCCCGCCTCGCCGCTATTGCCGATAGCGTACAGCACGTTGCGCACGAAACGGTCGCGGCCGATGCGCTTGATCGGGCTCTTGCTGAACAACGCCCGGAACGACGGGTCGTCGAGGCCGGCCAGCGCCGCCAGCGATGGCCCCTTCAGCGTCTCGCGCGCGTGGAAGGCCGCCTCGCTGGAAAGCTGGGCGAACTTGTTCCACGGGCAGACCGCCAGACAGTCATCACAGCCATAGATCCGATTGCCCAGCGCTTCACGGAACGCGACCGGGATGGGCCCGGCAAGCTCGATGGTCAGGTAGGAGATGCAG
>JACMOF010000169.1 GCA_014378155.1 Caulobacter sp.
CTAAGCCCGCGCGGGCGATAGGTCAAAGTCAGCCTTTCCAGGTACCGGAGCCTGCATGTTTCGTCCCGCCGTTCTCGCCGCCGCTGTCATCGGCCTCGCCGCCGTCACCGGAGGCTGCACGCCGCTGACGAGCTATTCCGGCTTCCAGGCCATCGAAGCCAAGCCCGCTGACATGAAGATCGGCGAGGACAGCAAGTCGACGGTGACGGAGAAGCTGGGTTCGCCCTCCACCATCTCCACCTTCGACACCAACGCCTGGTACTATATCTCGCAGACCACTGACCGCGTGGCCTTCTACAAGCCGCGCGTGATCAAGCGTGACGTGGTGGCGATCAAGTTCAGCGCGGCCGACGAAAAGGTCGCGTCTGTGGACACCTACACGCTGAAGGACGGCAAGGTCATCGCCTATAGCGGCCACGAGACCCCGACCCGCGGCCGCGAGATGACGATTCTGGAACAGTTGCTGGGCACGGTCGGCCGCGGCGGTATGCTGCCGAACGACGATCAGGACACCCCCGGCAATCGTCCGCAGGACCGCCGCTAAGACTGTATCCGGCGCGACGCAGCCGCCAGGTATAACTGGCTGAAATTCCGATAGATTTGACCGGCCGCATCAACGGTTTATCAACAACGACGCCGCTACCTTGCCAGGCAACGGCGCAGCGGCCCAACGCCGCTGCGCCGATCTTCGCCGGGGGGATGAGTTGTGAGCGCGCCAGATCTGCGTCCGTTGACGGTGCTGATCATCGACGACAACGCGCCGATGCGCGAGATCATCGGCGCGGTGCTCAAGTCGCTGGGCGTGCGCAAGATCATCGAGGCCGCCGACGGCGTCGAGGCCCTCAAGGCCGCCACCGAGCGCGAGGTCGACATCATCTTCACCGACCTGATGATGCAGCCGGTCGACGGGTTGGCGTTCATCCGCTGGATCCGCACCTCGCCGGCCAGCAGCAATCCCTATACGCCGATCATCATGGTCACCGGCCACGCCACCCGCGCCAGCCTGGACGAGGCCCGCATGGCCGGCGTCACCGAGTTCCTGGCCAAGCCCCTCACCGCCCGCGGCGTGCTGCACCGAGTGAACGAGGTGATCAACAACCCGCGCGATTTCGTGCGGGTCAGTGGGTATTTCGGCCCCTGCCGTCGGCGCCGGATCGACCACGGCTACGAAGGCGACGAGCGGCGCGGCATCGTCGGCGCGGCGCTGGACCCCGAAGACATGTACTGATCAGCGCCAGGACCGTGATCACCGTCGCGGCCAACGGCTGGCGTCGAACCCAAACCGAAAAACGCCCCGGAGGAAACCTCCGGGGCGTCGTCGTATCAGGCTGTAGAAGAGATCAGACGCCGTGGGCCAGGATCGCTAGCAGCAGCAGGGCCACGATGTTGGTGATCTTGATCATCGGATTCACAGCCGGACCCGAGGTGTCCTTGTAGGGGTCGCCGACGGTGTCGCCGGTGACGGCGGCCTTGTGAGCCTCCGAACCCTTGGTGTGCAGGACGCCGTCCTTGTCGGTGAAGCCTTCCTCGATCACCTTCTTGGCGTTGTCCCAGGCGCCGCCGCCGCTGGTCATCGAGATGGCGACGAACAGGCCGGTGACGATCACGCCCATCAGCATGGCGCCGAGCGAGGCGAAGGCGTCGACCTTGCCGGCGATGGCCTTGATGACGAAGAACAGCACGATCGGCGACACGACCGGCAGCAGGCTGGGCACGATCATCTCGCGGATCGCCGCCTTGGTCAGGATGTCTACCGCCCGGCCGTATTCCGGCTTGACCTCATAGGTCATGATGCCCGGGTTCTCGCGGAACTGGCGACGCACCTCGGCCACGACGGCCTCGGCGGCCCGGCCCACGGCGGTCATCGACATGCCACTGAACAGGAAGGGCAGCAGCCCTCCGAACAGCAGCCCGACCACCACATAGGGGTTGGACAGGTCGAAGGTCACCGGCCCCATGCCCTCGAAGAAGCTGCCCGGCGCCGCGTTGGCCGAGAAGAACTTCAGGTCCTCGGTATAGGCGGCGAACAGCACCAGGGCGCCCAGGCCGGCCGAACCGATGGCGTAGCCCTTGGTGACGGCCTTGGTGGTGTTGCCCACGGCGTCCAGGGCGTCGGTGGTGACGCGGACCTCCGGCGGCAAGCCGGCCATCTCGGCGATGCCGCCGGCGTTGTCGGTGACCGGGCCAAAAGCGTCCAGGGCGACGATGAAGCCCGCCAGGGACAGCATTGTGGTGGTGGCGATGGCGATGCCGAACAGGCCCGCCAGATTATAGGTCACCAGGATGCCGACGATGATGGTCAGGGCCGGCAGGGCCGTGGATTCCAGCGACATGGCCAGACCCTGGATCACGTTGGTGCCGTGGCCTGAGACCGAAGCCTGGGCGACCGACTTCACCGGGCGGAAATTGGTGCCGGTATAGTATTCGGTGATCACCACGATGGCGGCTGTGACGGCCAGGCCGGCTAGGCCGCAGTAGAACAGGCTGTCGGCGTCGAAGGTGCGCGTCCCCACGGTGACGGCGTTCGGCACCAGTTGATGGATCACGTACCAGACCGCCGGAATCGACAGCACGCCGGTGACGATCAGGCCCTGATAGAGGGCCCCCATGATATTCTGCTTCTTGCCCAAACGTACGGCGAACGAGCCGATGATCGAGGTGATGATGCAGACCGCGCAGATGGCCAGCGGCAACAGCATCATCGAACTGACGATCTCGACACCGGCGCCGCGGAAGAAGATCGCCGCCAGCACCATGGTGGCGACCGTGGTCACGGCATAGGTCTCGAACAGGTCGGCGGCCATGCCTGCGCAGTCGCCGACATTGTCGCCCACATTGTCGGCGATGGTCGCGGCGTTGCGCGGGTCGTCTTCCGGAATGCCGGCCTCGACCTTGCCCACCAGATCGCCGCCCACGTCGGCGCCCTTGGTGAAGATGCCCCCGCCCAGACGGGCGAAGATCGAGATCAAGCTGGCCCCGAAGCCCAGCGACACCAGCGAGTCGACCACGACGCGGTCAGTGCCGGCATGGCCCGTCTGCAGCAGGACGGCGAAATAGCCGGCCACGCCGATCAGGGCGAAGCCCGCCACCAGCATGCCGGTCACGGCGCCGGAGGTGAAGGCCATCTTCAGGCCGGCCGCCAGGCTCTCGGACGAGGCCTGGGCGGTGCGGACATTGGCCCGCACCGAGATCAGCATGCCCGCGAAACCCGCCGCGCCCGATAGGATCGCGCCCAAGGCGAAGCCGACGGGCTGCTCCCAGGACTTGAAGAAGAACGCCAGCAGGGCGATGACCACCACCCCGACGATGGCGATCGTTGTGTACTGACGGTTCAGATAGGCCTGGGCCCCTTCCTGGATCGCTGCGGCGATCTCCTGCATCTTTGCATTGCCGGGCGACGCCCGCATCAAAGCGGCTGATTGAACAGCGCCGTAAAGCACCGCCAGCAGCCCGGCCCCTATGGCCACGTAAAGCCAAGAACTCATAAGTAAATTGCCCTCTCCGCGTTTCGAAACGAGAGGGTTCGCCGCTCCGGCAGGACCACGGTCGCTAGGACCGCCCCCGGCCGCAGACGACGGGCGGGCCTATGGCCTCATGCCCCCTCGATGCTCCCTGATGGCGCCGGTTCGACGCCAAGGTCGAGACACTGCCAAATGGTCGCGGTCGGCGCAACCGCCTGCGGGAACGGCGTTCGGCTGAAGGGCCTGCGCCTAGGGGATTATGTTGGGGTTCGACGGTGGCTCGGGCGGGCGCGCCGGCTTGGCGCCGGTCTGGGCCGCGGCCTTGGTCGGCGGGGCCATGAAGTGGCGCGGAATCTGCTTGAGAACCGTGACCTTGGCGATCTTTCCAGGCCCAATCAGCCCGTTGGTCTCGCGCAGCACCGAGGCCTTCAAGCGCGCCTCGTCTAGGGCGACATAGCTGTCGGGGCGCGTGAAGGGCTTGGCGTGAGCCTCGCGGACCATGGCGTCGCGCAGCATCGGCTCCTTGCCCGCGAAAACCGTGACTGGCACGCCTGTGTTCAGGGTGATGCTCATATGCAGGAAGACGTAGTTGACCAGCTGGCCATCCGCGATGACCGGCAGGGCCATCGACTGCAGCGTGATGATCGGATCGACCTTGGCCCCGCCTTCCTTGCCCTTCTCTTCCTTCTTGGCCGAGCGCGCGAAGGCCGGCGTCGCCAGCAGGGCCAGCGAGGCTGTCAGGAGGGCGCGGCGTGAGGTGAGCGAGGGATGGGCCATGCTGCTGGCTTAGCCAGGAAGGCTTGACGTTTGGTGACTTGCGCCGTTTCCAATCGCGTCGAGGACCATGAACTCAACCTTGAGAGCAGTCTGTCACCCCTACTCGCGACAAAGCTACACCGCTCGGTTAAACATGACCTTATGACGGCGCCATCCAGCCGATACAAACCACCCAAGCCGCCGCTGCGCTTCAGGACGTGGCCCCGATTTGGTCGCGGGGCGAGAGCCCGAGCCCCGGTTTACGGGGCAAGTAGAAAGGCCGAGACCTCGCGTCTCGGCCTTTCGCACGTCAGGCCCAATCTACCCGTGCAGCCAGCCCAGCCGCTCGGGGGTAATGTCCTTGCCCTTGAACAGGGCGCAGATCCCCTCGCCTTCCACGAACTCGCCGATGTCGCGGACCGGCACGCCGGCGGCCATGGCGGCGGCCTGGAAGGCGGCTACGTCGGTAGGATCGACGGCGCAGACGATCTCGTAGTCGTCGCCCCCCGAGGCCAGAGACATCCGCGCCTCGCCGGCTTCAGGTTGAGCGCTGAGCCAGTGGCGAGCGCCGGGTGACAGCGGCAGGCGGGCAAGGTCGACCTTGACCCGCAGGCCGCTGGCCTTGGCCACATGGGCGGCGTCGGCCAGCAGGCCGTCGGAGACGTCGGCGGCGGCGCGGGCATAGGCCTTCAGGGCGTCGCGGATGGCCAGGCGCGGCGGCGGCAGGCGATAGCGTCGCACCAAGCCGCCGTCGGGGTCCTCGACCTCGCCCCAGTGGGCTAGCAGGCCCAGCCAGCCGTCGCCGATCGTCCCCGACACCATCAGCCGGTCGCCGACCTGGGCGCCCTTGCGCAACACGGCGTCGCCGCTGGGCACCCAGCCCAGAAAGGTGGCCGAGACCACCATCGGGCCGGAGGTGGTCACAGTGTCGCCGCCCAGCAGGCTGACGTCGTAAAGTTCGCCATCCTCGGCCAGGCCGCGGGCGAAGGTCTCGCGATCCTGCAGGGTGGTGGCCGAAGGCCAGCCCACCGCCAGGAAATAGCCATAGGGCGTGGCCGCCTTGGCCGCCAGGTCAGACAGGTTGGTGCGCAGCAGCCGCTTGGCCACCACGTCCAGGTCCTCGCCGGCCAGGAAGTGCACACCCGCCACCATGGCGTCCTTGGTGATCACCAGGTCATAGCCGGGCCGCGAGGGCAGCACGGCGGCGTCGTCCAACAGGTCCAGCGCGGCGGCGTCGCCCCGCGTCAACGGTCGCAAGAGGCGCTCGATCAGGCCGAATTCGTTGACCGCCAGCGCCTCGGCCGGCGACACGGCCTCGTCGAACCATGCGTCATCGACCGCCGCCGTTTCCGGCGTCGGCTCGGCGAACCAGTCGTCGTCAGCTTCTGGCGTCACGCGCGATAGCGTCCAGGGCGCCATTGATGAAACCTGATTCGGAACCCTCGAAGAAGGACTTGGCGATCTCGACATATTCGTCGATCACCACCTCCTTGGGTACGTCGGGGCGGTGCAGCAGTTCATAGGCTCCGGAACGCAGAATGGCGCGAGCGGTGGCGTCCAGGCGTTCCAGCTTCCAGTTGGAGGCCAGGCGCTTGACGATGGCCTGATCGACCTCGCCCTGGTGAGCCACCACGCCCTTGGCCAGTTCGGCGAAGAAAGTCTCGTCGGCGGCGGCCAGTTGGTCGCCGTCCGGACCATCGACGTCGCGGTCAAAGCGGTGCTCGGTAAATTCGCGGACCACGGCGTCGACGCCGACTCCCGAGACTTCCATCTGATACAGCGCCTGCACGGCGGCCAGGCGAGCCACGGAGCGGGGCTGGATGCGATCGCCCTTGCTCATCGCGCCAGTCCCAGCAGTTGACGCTTCAAGCCGATGATTTCCAGACACTCCTGGGCGGCCTTGCCGCCGCGATCGCCTTCCGAGACGCGAGCCCGGCTCCAGGCCTGCTGCTCTTCGTCGACGGTGACGATGCCATAGCCGATCGCCAGACGCTTGCCGAACGACAGGTCGTTCAGGCCCCGCGCCGTCTCATTGGCCATGACCTCGGCATGGTAGGTCTCGCCGCGAATGATCGCACCCAGCGCCACGAACCCGTCATAGCGCACGCCGACGGGACGATGACCCGCCTCCTCGGCCAGGGCAATGGCGGTCGGGATCTGCATCGATTCGGACACGGTGATCACGTCGTACTCAGCGCCCTGGGCGTCGATCGCCTGCGCCGCACCCTGCAGCAACGCGTCGGAAAGCCCCGAATAACGACGGGCCTCCACGATCAGCAGGCGAATCTTGTCTTCCACCATAGTCCTCTGAACTCTCCTCGACGGGACCGGTCACTTCGCATCAAAAGGCGCCGTCGCAAAATCGAATCGTAGACCCCGGCGGCCTCGCCGCCGAAATCAAATCGCAGAGTGCCGGCGTCGATGTCAAAACCGAATCGTAGAATGCGCCTATAGCTCGTCCTCGGCGACGTCGCTTAGGCCTTCCGCGCCGAGAAACTTCGCGAAGTCGCTGGTTTCCCGGAAATCGCGATAAACTGACGCGTAGCGGACATAGGCCACGTCATCGAGCGACTTCAGCGCCTTCATGACCATTTCGCCCACGGCCGACGACGGAAGCTCCGTCTCGCCCAGGCTTTCCAGCTGGCGGACGATGCCATTGACCATGCGTTCGACGCGCTCGGGATCGACCGGCCGCTTGCGCGTGGCGATCGAGATCGAACGCACCAGCTTCTCGCGGTCGAAGGGCGAGCGCCGGCCCGAGCGCTTGACGATGGTCAGTTCGCGCAGCTGCACCCGCTCGAAGGTGGTGAAGCGGCCGCCGCATTCAGGGCATAGCCGCCGTCGCCGGATGGCCGCCCCATCTTCCGACGGGCGGCTGTCCTTCACCTGACTTTCCATATGACCGCAGAACGGGCAGCGCATGATCTAGGCCCTCCCGCCCGACTTAGGTCTATTAGTTGTAGATCGGGAACCGCGCCGTCAAGGCCAGCACTTCCTCGCGGACCAGAGCCTCGATCTCGCCATTGCCGGTCGGACCATTGGCGGCCAGGCCATTCACGACCTCGCCGATCAACTGGCCGACGCGGGTGAACTCGGCCGTGCCGAAGCCACGGGTGGTGCCGGCCGGCGTCCCCAGGCGGATGCCCGAGGTGACGGTGAACGGCGCGGTGTCGAACGGCACGCCGTTCTTGTTGCAGGTCATGTTGGCCCGTTCGAGGCTATGCTCGGCGTCGCGGCCGGTCACGCCCTTGGGCCGCAGGTCGACCAGCATCAGGTGGCTGTCGGTGCCGCCCGAGACGATATTGACGCCCTGCGTCTGCAGGGCCTCCGACAGCGCGCGGGCGTTGTCGATCACCTGCTGGGCATAGGCCTTGAACTCGGGGCGCAGCGCCTCGCCGAAGGCTACGGCCTTGGCGGCGATCACATGCTCCAGCGGACCGCCTTGCAGGCCGGGGAACACCGCCGAATTGACCTTCTTGATGATCGCCTCGTCATTGGTCAGCACCAAGCCGCCGCGCGGACCGCGCAGTGTCTTGTGGGTGGTGGTGGTGACCACGTGGGCATGGGGGATGGGGCTGGGGAAGGCGCCGCCGGCCACCAGACCCGCGAAATGGGCCATATCGACCATCAGATAGGCCCCGATCTTGTCGGCGATCTGGCGGAACCGGGCAAAATCGATCTGGCGGCTATAGGCGCTGCCGCCGGCGATGATCAGCTTGGGCTGCTCACGCACC
>JACMOF010000170.1 GCA_014378155.1 Caulobacter sp.
CAACCTGCCGTCCGGCAAGCCGACCCTGGCCCTGACCGGCGGCGCGGCGGACTGCCTGGCCGAACTGACGCCGCCGGGCATGACCGCCGTGGTCCACCTGTCCCTGACCGACGATCATCCGTACGCCCAGGCCTTCGTGATCATCGAGGCGATAACGCCTCCCCCTGTGGGCGAAGTGTCGGCGTAGCCGACGGAGGGGGGAGTGATCGGCAGGTAGTCACGGACAAGATCGAGCGTCCTAAATCGCCCCCCACCGGTCGCTGTGCGACCACCTCCCCCACGGGGGGAGGACTTCGGCCCTGCTCTTGCAGCTTGACCGTGAAGGCGTCTGGAACGGCGCCGTTGTGGGACGGGGCTCATGACTTTCTGGGTGGATGTCGAAACCAGGGCACGCCGCAAACCGCGCGCGGCGTCTCGTGACGCGATCCAGGCGCGCAAGCCGTTGATGCCCTGGCAAAAGCGGCCGTTCGCCTGGCTGCTGGTCGGGTGGAGCGCGTTCGCCCTGATCCTGCTGGCGATCTTCGCCACAATTTGAGTCCATTTTTTCAGGTCAAGCTTGGCGGGCGGGCGCGCCATACTTGCTCCCGTCGTAAAGCCCGTCTAGCTAGGCGCGTCGGGTTCGCCCGAGGCCCATTCCGTCGAGAGCCCCTTCGCGCATGACCGACACCGCCGACACCCCGACCGCCGACGAGCCGAACGGCGCGGTCAAGGAGTTCCTGGAGATCGTCAAGACGGTCGCCTATGCCCTGGGCATCGCCCTGGTGCTGCGGGTGCTGCTGTTCCAGCCGTTCACGATCCCGTCGGCCTCGATGGAGCCCAATCTCTACCAGGGCGACTACATCATCGTGTCGAAGTACAGCTATGGCTGGTCTAAGCACTCGATCCCGTTCAGCCCGCCGCTGTTCAACGGTCGGATCCTGGGCCACACCCCGCGGCGCGGCGACATCGTGGTGTTCAAACTGCCGCGCGATATCAAGATGGACTATATCAAGCGCCTGATCGGCCTGCCTGGCGACAAGGTGCAGGTGCGCGGCGGCGTGGTCTATATCAACGGCACGGCCCTGGAGCGCACGGCGCTGCCGCCGGCCATGGTCAATACGGGCTACAACATCATCAGCGCCAGCCGCTTCGAGGAGACCAATCCCGAGGGCCGCAAATACACCACCCAGGACTACGGCCCCGACGGCGAGAGCGACAATACCGGCGTCTATATCGTGCCGGAAGGCTGCTACTTCTTCATGGGCGACAACCGCGACAACAGCCTGGACAGCCGCTTCAACCCCGGGATCTCGCCGTTCAAGACCGGCTCTGGCGTCTGCAAGTGGGACTACGCCAACGACCAGTATATCGGGCTGCAGCAAGGTGTGGGCTTCGTCCCGGCCGAGAACCTGGAAGGCCGCGCCCAGCTGATCCTGCTGTCGTGGAACGCCGACGCCCATCTGTTCAAGCCTTGGACCTGGTTCACCGAGGCGCGGCCTAGCCGCTTCTTCCGCGTCCTCAAATGACAGATCGGCGCGCCGTCGCCGTCGGCGACCTGGAGCGCCGGATCGGTCACACGTTCCAGGATCGCAAGCTGCTGGAACTGGCCCTGACCCACGCCAGCGTCGGGGACGGAGCCAAGAAGGCCGGCGACAAGGTTGGCGACAACGAGGTGCTGGAGTTCATCGGCGACCGCGTGCTGGGCCTGCTCGCCGCCGAGGCCCTGGCCGAGCGCTTCCCCAATGCCAAAGAGGGCGAATTGGCTCCGCGCCTGAACGCCCTGGTCAGTCGCGAGACCTGCGCGCGGGTGGCTCGCGCCGCCGAGATGGGCCCTGCCCTGCGCCTGTCGGCCTCGTCCAGCAAGATCGGCGGCCGCGAGACCGACTCGATCCTGGCCGGCGCCGCCGAAGCGCTGATGGCGGCCCTCTATCGCGACGGCGGGCTGGATCTGGCGCGGCGAGTGTTCCTCGACCTGTGGTCCGGCGAGTTCGACCTGGCCAACCAGGGCAAGCCCCGCGACCCCAAGACCGCCCTCCAGGAATGGGCCCAGGCCCAAGGCAAGCCCCTGCCGACCTACGCCGTCAAGGACCGCAAGGGGCCTGATCATGCGCCAGTGTTTACGGTGGCGGTGACGGTGGTGGGGCTAGACCCGGTGCTGGCCGAGGGACGCTCGCGGCAAGAGGCCGAGAAGGCTGCGGCCAAGGCGCTGCTGGAGCGCGAGGGCGCGGGGATTTAGGTCCTCCCCCTGTGGGGGAGATGGTCGCGCAGCGACCGGTGGGGGGCGTTTTACGACGCTCGATCCTGCCCATGATCACCTGCCGATCACTCCCCCCTCCGTCGGCTTCGTCGACACCTCCCCCACAGGGGGAGGCTTTTGGTCTCCGCTGTGCTACACGCACCCGCAATGACTGAAAACACCCCCCAAAACACCCGCGCCGGTTTTGCCGCCATCATCGGCGCCCCGAACGCCGGCAAGTCCACCCTGGTCAACCGCATGGTCGGCGCCAAGGTCTCGATCGTCACCCAGAAGGTCCAGACGACGCGCTTTCCCGTGCGCGGCGTGGCCATGACTGGCCAGACCCAGATCGTGCTGGTCGACACCCCCGGCATCTTCACCCCGCGCCGCCGGCTGGACCGCGCCATGGTCCGTTCCGCCTGGAGCGGCGCCGAGGACAGCGAAGTCGTCGTCCACCTAGTCGACGTCCAGGCCGAGCTGGCCTCGCGCGAGCGCCGCGCCTCGGCCGGCGAGCACCGCTCGGTGCAGGACGTCCAGACCATTATCGAGGGCTTGAAGGCCAGCAACCGCCAAGTGATCCTGGCGCTGAACAAGATCGACGGCGTCAAGCGCGAGACCCTGCTGGCCGTCGCCCACGATCTGTTCGAGACCGGCGTCTATTCCGAGGTCTTCATGATCAGCGCCGGCACCGGCGCGGGCGTCGATGACCTGATGGCCAAGCTGGCCTCGATGATGCCGGACGGCCCGTGGCTGTATCCGGAAGACCAGACCGCCGACCTGCCCGCCCGCCTGCTGGCCGCCGAGATCACCCGCGAGAAGATCTATCTGCGCGTTCACGAGGAGCTGCCCTACGCCGCCTCGGTGGAAACCACCGCCTTCGAGGAACGCCCGGACGGCAGCGCCCGCATCGAGCAGACCATCTACGTCGAACGCGACGGCCAGCGCGCCATCGTGCTGGGCAAGGGCGGCGAGGTGATCAAGTGGATCGGCAAGAGCTCGCGCGAGGAGCTGGAAGACATCCTGGACCGCAAGATCCACCTGTTCCTGCACGTCAAGGTCAAGGAAAACTGGGCCGAGGAACGCGGGCTGTTCAACGACATGGGGTTGGATTTCGACGTTTAAGGGGTGCTGAGTTCCCTCTCGCTTCCACTTATGATGAGTGGAGGTTGGGGGGCTCTGACCGCCCTACCCGCACCCCCTACCCCCGCGTCCGGTCCACCGTCTCCACCGTCGGACACGTTCGCAAGGCGGCCGAGATGTTGGTCAGGTGCTTGGCGTCGCGCACCTCGACGTCGATATCCACGTCGAAGAAGTCGCTTTGCCGGTGGTGCATGCGCAGGTTGACGATATTGCCGCCCGCCTCGCCAATGATCGTGCAGACCTGGCCCAGCACACCAGGAGCGTTGCCGATCGTGGCGTGCAGGCGGGTCAGGGATACCGTCTCGCGCTCGGCCTCGGGGGTCCAGTTCAGGTCGCGCCAGAGATCCTCGCGGTCCTCGTACTCGGCCAGTTTTGGGCAGTCGATGGTGTGGACGTCGAGCGCCGCCCCGTCCTCGCGCAGGATGCCGACGATGCGGTCGCCCGGCACCGGGCTGCAGCAGTGGGCGAAATGCAGCGCGACGCCCGGGGTCAGGCCGCCGCCGCGCACATAGAGTCGGGCTTCCACGCCACCCTCGATCTTACGGCGCGCAGTGGCCTCGGCGACGTCGGAGCCTTTCATGCCAGGGAAGGCGGTCTCCAGCACCTGGCTGGGCGACACCCGGCCACGGCCGACCGCGTCGAACAGGGCCTCCTCGGTGTCCAGCGCGTAACGCTCGAGGATCGGCCGCAGCGACACGTCCTTCAGCTTCTTGCCGGTCCGTTCAAACACCTGGTCCACCGAGGCCCGGCCCAGGCGCAGGAACTCTTCCTTCTCGGTTTGGCGGATATGACGGCGGATGGCCGAGCGCGCGCGGCCGGTGACGGTGAGCGACCGCCAGTCCGGCGGGACCACGGGCTTAGAACCGCGAATGACCTCAACCACATCGCCGTTGTTCAGGCCGGTGCGCAGAGGCTTGAGCTCGCCGTTGATCTTCACGCCGATACAGGTGTCGCCGACGCTGGTGTGGACGGCATAGGCGAAGTCCAGCGGCATGGCGCCCCTGGGCAGGCTGACGAGCTTGCCCTTGGGCGTGAAGACGAACACTTGGTCGAGGAACATCTCCAGCTTGGCGTGCTCGACCAGCTCCTCGGCGTCGCCGCCGTGTTCCAGCACCTGGACAAGCTGGCGCAGGTTGGCCAGGGGATCGCGGCTACCGGCTGCCTCCATGCCTTCCAAGTCCAGGCCGTAGGACGCGTCCTTGTAGCGGAAGTGGGCCGCCACGCCCTCTTCGTTGACCCGGTCCATGGCCTCGGTGCGGATCTGCATCTCGATGCGCATGCCGCGCGGCCCCACCACGGTGGTGTGCAGCGAGCGGTAGTTGTTGCGCTTGGGCGTCGAGATGAAGTCCTTGAAGCGGTCAGGCACGCTGGACCAGGCGCGGTGCAACACGCCCAGAGCGCGGTAGCAGTCTTCCTCGGAGTCGACGATGACCCGGAAGGCATAGATGTCGGACATCTGCGAGAAGCCGATCGATTTCCGCTGCAGCTTGCGCCAGATCGAATAGGGCGACTTCTCTCGACCGAACACCCGAGCGGGAATGCCGTCGCCGTCCAGCCGCGCGGCGATCTCCTGGCTGACCAGCTCCACCGCCCCGCCCTGCTGGGCCCGCAGAGTATCGAGCCGGCGGATGATCGCCGTGCGCGCCACGGGATTGGTGTGCTCGAAGCTGAGTTCCTCCAGCTCGGTGCAGATCCGGTGACAACCGATGTTGCGGGCCAGGGGCGCATAGATGTCGCGCGTCTCGCGGGCGATGCGCTCGCGCTTGGCCTGGTTCTTGATGAAGTGCAGCGTCCGCATGTTGTGCAGACGGTCGGCCAGCTTGACCAGCAGGACGCGAACGTCCTTGGAGATGGCCAGGATGAACTTGCGCAGGTTCTCGGCCTGGCGCGAATGCTCGGCCTGCAGCTCCAGCTTGGACAGCTTGGTGACGCCGTCGACCAGCTCGGCGATCTCCTCGCCAAACAGCCTGGAGATCTCTTCCTTGGTGACCGGGGTGTCCTCGATCACGTCGTGCAGCAGGGCTGTGACGATGGTCGCGGTATCGAGCCGGTATTCAGTGAGAATGCCGGCCACCTCGATCGGGTGGGCGTAGTAGGGGTCGCCGCTAGCCCTCGTCTGCGAACCGTGCATGCGCATGGCGTAGACATAGGCGCGGTTCAGCAATGCCTCGTCGGCGGTCGGGTCGTAGGCGTGGACGCGCTCGATCAGTTCATACTGGCGGAGGATTTTCTGGCGAGGCTTGGGAGCGGGCGTCGGCGCCGGGACGGGCTCGGCGGCGTCCACAGACGAAGACGCGCCCGCCTCCGTCCCAGGAGAGGGAGCGGCTTCGGGCGCGCGTTCGGAAGGAGCGGCGGCGGGCGCCGCTTCGAGGATAAGAGGGTCTGCGCCGTCGGGGCTCAGTACCGCTCCTCCTGACCGCCATCGCGGTCGCTCTGCAGGGCGCGAACGAGCTCGAGCTCGCTCATCTGCATGTGGGTGGGATCAGCCAAGAGGGCGAGGGTTTCGGCCTCTTCCTCGGCTTCGGTGTGCTCATCGACGCGTTGCAGTGTGCTGATCAGCTGTTCTTTGAGGCCTTCGTGATCGACCACGTCATCGGCGATCTCGCGCAGGGCGACGACAGGGTTCTTGTCGTTGTCGCGTTCGACCAGCAGCGAGGCGCCGGCCGATATGCCGCGCGCCCGATGGGCGGACAGCAGGACCAGGGCAAAGCGGTTGGGAACCTTCTCGACGCAATCTTCGACGGTGACGCGGGCCATGAATTCCTCGGGCTGAGAGCCGTAGTGATCACGAAATAGGGTGTCCAGCAGCGTTGTACAACGCCGCCTGGGTAGAGTCCCAGCTTTCGCGAGGGGGCGCTTATGCCGCGTTCGCGGGGAGAAGTCCAGCGCGCGGCGATCGAGAAACCGGTCTCTAGCACTTGGTCTGCGGATAAACGGTCTCGCCGCGCTTGAGCATGCCATGAAGGTTTCGATCTTCTTGCGACGGGCTCCATCTTCATGGAGTGGGTGCGGAAGCTCGGGCGAAACGGGTTGGGCGGACTCTTGAGCCGGCGGCAGCGCGCCGGAAACTAAGTTTTGGCAATGTCAGGCGCGGCGTCGCTTCCGACGGTCGCCGCCGCCGCCAGGTCCGCCGCCGTCCGACTGCTGACCGGATGACGCCACTCCGGCGAGATTTCCGCCAGCGGCCCCATCACGAACAGGCGCTCGTGGGCGCGCGGATGGGGCAGGACGAGGCCGACCTCGGTCACCGTTCGACCCTGGGCGATCAGGTCGAGGTCCAGGGTGCGCGGCGCGTTGGCGTGTATCCGGACGCGGCCGAAATGAGTCTCGATCCGGTGTAGCCGCGCCAGGATTTCGCTCGCAGGTAGCGGCGTCTCGACCAAGACGACGCCGTTGCGATAGGCTGGCGCCGTAGGGTCAGGCCACGCCGCCGACGCCCACCAGGAGGAGCGGCCCACGACTTTCAGATCCCCAGCCTCGATGGCCCCTATCGCGGCGTCCAGCAAGGCTTCCCGACTCGGATAGGAACCGGGCAGGCTGCAGCCCAACGCCACCACCGCAACCTCATCCAGCCATTTTTGATCAAACTGATTTTTCAAGGATTTCCTACTCAGTGACCTTTTACCCGACCGAGCGCCTGGCGCTGTTCATCGACGGGGCCAACTTCTTCTCCGCCGCCAAGGCCCTCAGCCTCGACATCGACTACCGCAAGCTGTTGGACGAGTTCCGCAAGCGCGGCATCCTGGTGCGGGCCTATTATTACACCGCCATCGCCGAGAACGAGGAATATTCCCCGATCCGGCCGTTGGTCGACTGGCTCGACTACAACGGCTTTACCCTGGTGACCAAGCCGGCCCGCGAATATACCGACAGTACGGGCCGCAAGCGCTGGCGCGGCGACATGGACATCGAGATCGCCGTCGACATGATGCAGATGGCCGAGACCGCCGACCATCTGGTGCTGTTTTCCGGCGACGGCGACTTCCGCGCCCTGGTCGAGGCCGTTCAGCGCAAGGGCCGCCGCGTCACCGTGGTCTCGACCATGAAGAGCCAGCCCCCGATGACCAGTGACGACC
>JACMOF010000171.1 GCA_014378155.1 Caulobacter sp.
CGTCATGCTTTCGCTCATCGCCCGGGCTGCGTCGGCGAAGGCGTCCCACAGAGGTAGCTGTGCGGGTGTCAGGGCGAGTTCTCCCTTCAAGGCGCCCAGCCGGGCCGCACTCATCCCAAGGCCATGCATGTCGGCCATGTTCATCATGCCCCCGCCCATCATGGACGCACCGGGCTTGGCGCCGGCCTTTGCCGCCGGCATCGACGCAGCGGCGGGCGCGGGGTGGTGAGCGGCGTGCGCATCCGGCTCTGCGGCCCATGCCGCTGTCGCTGCTAATGCGGCGAACATCGACATTAGTTTGACTTTCGTTTTCATCGTCCGATTCCAATTCCAAATAGTTGTGACATCTTGAGTGTGGCGGCGACCAGGGCCGCCAACATTGCGGACGGGCCACCGGCTAAGAGAAGGGATCGAAAGTTCTGCGATCAGGTGCGAACCTGAGGCCTGAAGCCCGTCAGCACTTTGATGAGGATCAACCGGACGCCGGGATAAGAGGTCGCGAAACATCTCAATCGTGTCCCTTACAGGCGAAGGCGTGGTCGTCATGTTCGCGGTCGGGCGGCACCAGGAACCAACGCGGCGACCGAATTGCAGGCTGGCTCACAGGCGCATCACAAAGACCGCTTTAAGTCCCAACAACTCGGATGTGCTTCAGTTCCAGCCGCCTTCAGCCGGCGGGGTAGGGGGCGTCCCAGTGCGTCTCCCGCGCGAGTTCACGCGACAACGAACTGCCCCATCATCCCGTTGTCCTCGTGCTCCAGGACATGGCAATGGTACATGAATGGCGCCTTGGCGGCCGGCTGGTCGAAGCGGATCAGAAGCTCGACGGGCTCCTTGATCAGCACAGTATCCCGGGGGCCTTGATCGAGCACTTCGGGGCGTGCGCCGCCCCGACTCAACACGTCGAAGTGGACGCCATGGATGTGAAACGGGTGACGCATCGTGTCCCCCGACACTTCCCAGATCTCAGTGGCGCCGAGTTTCACCGTTTCATCGATCCGCGCCAGGTTGAACGGCTTGCCGTTGATGGTCAGGCCCGTACCCCCGCCGCCTGATCCCATCATGCCGCCCATGCCCATGTTCAACACCAGGCGGCGACGCTGCATGGCCTCGGTCGCGTCTGGCCGGGTGCGAGAGGCGAGCAGGGTTGGGACAGAGCTCGCCGATCGAGTCTGGCTGGCCGGCAGGGGTTCAAATTGAAGCACCGTTGCAAGAGCCGCTTCGCCCGCAGCACTCGCACCACGGCTTGCACCCATGCCGCCCATCATGCCCATTGCAGCCAGGTTGGCGTCGGGACCGGTGACAAGCGCGACTGGCTTTCCGTTCGCGAAGCTCACCAGCACCTCCGCGCGCTGACCAGGCGCCAGGGTGATGGCTTGCAGCTCGACCGGCCGCTCCAAGAGCCCGCCTTCGGTCCCGATCCAATGAAAGCTCCGGCGGTCGCTGAACGAAAGCTCGTAAATCCGAGCGTTCGACGCGTTGACCAGGCGCAGCCGCACCAGACGGCCTGGGACCTTCGCCACTGGGCTCGGCGCCCCATTGACAAGGATCGTGTCTCCACGCCGCCCCTGCATCGCGACCATCATTCCGGTCGGCAAAACGAGCCGGCCATTGTCGAATTGGCGGTCTTGGATCAACAACGGTAGGTCATCCACGCCATATTCGGACGGCAACCCAAGGCCTTGCTCCTCCTCGTCGGTCACGACCAACGCCCCCGCTAATCCCGAATAGACTTGCTCGGCCGTGAGCCCATGGACGTGCGAGTGATAAAGCAGGGTGGCGGCGGGCTGCCGGATCGGCAGGGTCGGCCGCCA